>CAYYNI010000237.1:0-3151 GCA_964472765.1 uncultured Thermotogaceae bacterium
GGTCATGGGTATAGTGATATAATAGCCTATGAAACTCCGAAGGAAATTATTGCTTGAACGCATAACATAGGAGAGGGTGATAATGTGAAAATGGAAACAATTGATCAAACCGTCCAAAATATAAGGCCCTACAAAATTGACAAAAACACAAAACCCTTTACCGCTGATACAACTACGATCCTCGAAAATTTCAACATCAACAACGCCAATCACAAGCAATTTTGCGAATACGCCTTGGCTTTAACTGAAAAAAGCGTCTTGACTTTCAAAGAATATGCCATCATCACATTTAATCCAGAACGCTCTCCACAGAAAAAGATTTCAAGCGAGAATTATTTCTGCACAAAAAAGGATTCAAAGGGAAATATCAACTGGTTGAAAGAATTTGAAGCAAGGGCATCACGAGCGAAAAAATACCACAACGAAGACTTGTATCAACTGTACTTGACTGTATTGAGTAAGATACGCACTTACGAAAATCAAAGAACTAACTCATAAAAACGGCATAAATCTCCTAAAGAACTTCACCAGTAACCAACAAGGGGTTAAGATGGATGTGAATACGAACACATATTCGATGAAAGGAAAATGTGAAAATGGATAATCTGACAGATACATTCTCAAAACTTGGAGTTGATCATGCTCCCGGGCAGGAAATCACGCAAGCAGAGCAGGAATTTTATTTCATCGGAGAAAAACTCCCCGGAAAAGCGGTTGATTTTTCCCATGGGGATGTCAATGCCTTTGAACCGATACCGGGAACATTGGATGCGTTGGTCAAAGGCGTTCAGTTAGGTGGGGAGCAAGCCTATACTGAATATAAGGGGAAAAAAAGCATACGAGAGACCGTCGCCGAAAGGCTTTCCATATTTACCAACACACCCATTTCCGCCGATACGCAGCTCATAATCACACCGGGAACTCAGGGAGCGCTTTTTTTGGCCATGGGATCGTTGATCGGGTGTGGAGACAAGGTTGCAATCGTCGAGCCAGACTATTTTGCCAACCGGAAAATCGTTCATTTTTTGGAAGGGAAAATCATGCCTGTCACGTTGAAATTTCTGGAAACAGAACAACGAGCCGGTTTGGATTTAACCCAGCTGGAAGATGCTTTCAAAGCGGGTGCTAAAGTCTTCTTGTTCTCCAATCCAAATAACCCTACCGGTGTCATTTATTCGCCTGACGAAATTCGATCTATTGCTTGCCTTGCAAGCAAATATGGTGTATCCGTGATCGTTGATCAACTGTATGCGAGACAAATATTTGATAACAGATATTATACCCATCTATGTGCCCAGAATAGTCTACCTGAAAATTTAATCACTATCATCGGCCCGTCTAAAACAGAATCACTCAGCGGCTATCGTCTTGGCATAGCCTTTGGCTCTGGAAAGATCATTTCCAGAATGGAAAAACTGCAAGCCATCGTCTCTTTACGAGCCGGTGGATACTCTCAAGCAGTCCTTGCGTCGTGGTTTAGAGAACCGGAAGGTTGGCTGGAACGCAGAATCCAGGCGCATCAAGAGATTCGGGATGATTTGGTTGCAGTCCTTCACGGGGTAGAAGGACTTAAAGTCAGAAAAACAGAGGCAGGCAGTTATCTTTTCATAAAAGCCCCTGAGCTAAAGGTTTCCATGACAGACTTTGTAAAAATCCTAAGAGTTCAAGCGAATGTTACCGTAACCCCCGGAACGGAATTTGGCCCTCAATTCACAAGACATTTTCGCATCAACTTTTCTCAGAATCATCACGATGCAATGGAAGCAATCAAGAGAACGATACAGATGATGGAAAGATACCGGAAGTAAAAAAAGGGTGTTGAATCGATAGCGCTTACATAATCCATCATAAGCAAAGAAGGGTGAAAAAATGGATAATGTACTTGATTTAATCAGCCGAGTCATTCCCATATTTCTTTTATTGGGATTGGGTTACTTAATAAAAATAAGCCAGTTTTTAACTGCAAAAACCATTGATGATTTGAAAAGGATCGTGGTGACTTTCGCTTTACCGCCGGCTTTGTTCATCACTTTTTTAAACGTTGAACTGGATTTTAACATTTTCGTGTTTGCCCTGATCATTTTTGGCTTCAACACACTCGCCATCTTTTGGGGGAAATTCACGGGAAAACATTTTAGTCAAGACCATCCGTATTTCCCGTTCCTGATCCCCGGATATGAATACGGCATGCTGGGGCTTAGTTTGTTTGCAGGGGCGTATGGGCTTGAAAATGCAGGAGCAATCGCTTTGGCTGACCTGGGGCATGAGTTCTTCATTTGGTTTCTTTTTGTTCCTTTGTTAATGAATACAGTGACAAACAAAACCTCTGTTAAAGGGGTTATCGGCAATTTTCTAAAATCCCCGGTCATCATCGGGATCATATTCGGTATTCTATTCAATTTGCTCGGATTAAAAGCATTTCTTTACGAAAACTGGATTACAGCGTCTGTGATGACCACCTTTGACTTTTTGGCAAACCTCGTTGTTCCCCTGATTTTGATCGTTATTGGATACGGCATTCAACTTCAAAAAGCATCCTTCAAAGAACTGGGAATCGTTCTTCTAACAAGACTGGGATTCTGGATGCCGATTTTCCTGTTATTAAATTACCTCATTATCCCTTTATTCTTTCCTTTCGGAAAGATGTTTACCCACGCACTCTTTACCCTTTTCATCCTCCCGCCGCCCTTTATCCTCCCGGTCTTTATGAGTAAAGAAAACAAAGCGGAAGAAACGTATATCCACAATATGTTAACCGGATACACCCTGGTTTCGATGGTCATCTTTGCCATTTATTTTGTTTTTTCACAGGTGTAGTTATTTCAAACACCGGTGTCCCTAAAAATAATTAATTAGGGTCTGCTGAATAACTCAGAGCCCTAACAAATAAAGATTTACAGAGCTTTTTTGCCAATTTAGCTGCATGGACTTTAAAAATCAGCCCTTGAAGTTTTTGAGAAGCAAAACTTCACGGTGGGTTTGACGAAAAACCAAGCAGTTGGCCTTGAAATACAGGCCCATTGACTAAAGGCGGGAAATTCCCCCCTTGGGGGGCCTGACTTTATCACCAAAAATGACGAACGTGTAACAACGGGTTTTGAAACTCCCTAAAACTGGGAGTTTTTTTTATTTCCACGAAAATATAGTAGTG
>CAYYNI010000238.1:0-3146 GCA_964472765.1 uncultured Thermotogaceae bacterium
GCCTCAAAATTTTAATAGTTATCTCTAGAAATGAAAAAGGGAAACGCCCACGTTTATTAGCGCAGGCGTTAGGGATGTTGCTATAAGTGTTTTTAAGAGACACGGGTTTTTTAGTCCTCTCTAGAAATAACACTTTTAATGTCCTCCTTTTACTTTGAACTATTTTAAATTAAGGAGGCTGCATCGTGGCGATAGCAGATACGCGACAAGGCTTTGAAGAATCAGATCTCTCGATAGAATATCAATTCAACGAAGAAGTACGGAATCTTAAGTTTCAGGGATTACAACCCGTATGTTATTACCAGGGAAGCAAAGCAACCAAAGAACTGGAAGATATTAACCGCAACACCACACAAATCAGCAAATATGATGAAAATGCGATAAATCAAATTGGTCTGGTCACCGGCACACAGATCGATGGAAACTATCTAACCGCCATCAAAATCAAAACGGTAGACGAAGCAAAGGCACTGCCAATAATGAAACGCTTTCCGAACACCTGTAAAATTCAGTGGAAAGGAAAAAACAAGGCATTTTATGGCCTATACTTGACAGACGAACCCTTTACAGGAAAAAGAAGAAAACGAATTAACGGTGTTGAGGTGGAACTTCTCTCCATGAAAAGCAAAGGCCGAGGGTTTGTAGTGCCAATCCCCTCCGCAGAACCGGTAATCTGCAAGTATATGCAGAAAAACCAAACCAATCTCACCTTAGATGACATTACCCCGATAGATGCCCGTATACTGGAATTCCATTTACGTTACGCAGACATCTCCGATAAAAACTTGTTCATGCCCCTTGGAGAAGGATCAAAATACCAAAATCCGAAAAAGAGAAATAATGATACCGGGTGGCAAACCAAACCATATGGGCCCAATGATTACAAGCCAGGCGCCAATGTGGCCATACGGACGGGTTTGGAAGCATTCTCCGGCAAGTATGTGGGTGTTATCGACATAGACAGGAATTACAAAGATAATAAGGATGAAATTGATGAATTGGTGAAGCAGTTTCCGGAAACGGTCATGGTGGAAACCGGTGGCAGACATCAGGGAATTCACCTATGGACTCTAACCGACAAGCCTGTTTACAGCGCTTCTGAAGGCGAATTTGAATTCAAAGGACTGGCATCAAGCGGAAAACCGCAATATGTGTTAATGCCCCCGTCTGAATGTGAAACAGGGTATCAGGTCATTGCACCAAAAGAGGAAAACTTTGTGGAGTTTGAAAAAGTTGCGTTCATGCCCGCATCGACACTGGTAAAGATGTTGGAAGAAGTGTTGGGAATAAAAACAACTGTGGCGGATGACGGCAATGATACCCAACAAACGGATCAACCCACTCCTGAATCCATATTAAACAATGAAGAAACAGGCACAAACACAGCAGAAGACACAGAGGAATCCGAAATAACCGTGGCCATAGAATATGAGGATGCTGTAAGAGACCTGTTAAACGGGGAAACGAAACAGCTAAAGCTTTCAATGTCCAAAATACTCATGGAAAAGATCGTGGCAGAGCAATACAAAAAAATGTATGACCGTGTGATGCCAAACAATAGGAGTAAGACATTTAAATGCTGTCTACACAAGGAAGAAAAACCCAGTGCCAACATTGTTAAAAGCAATAAAGGTCAATGGTTCTACAAATGTTTTCACAACCGGAGTAATACGGTGGAATACGAAAAAAACGGGGAACATAAAGAAAAAGGCAATAGTGTTGCGTTAGACGCAGTAAAACTCTACAGAGCATTGGAAACAGGTGAGATAAAGCAAGAACTGTCCGATCAAGAAAACACGGATGCCTCTAAAAAACTATATGACTACATCGATCAAAACGGTATAAAAACCGAATTCCACAAAGTGGCAAGCAACATCATTGATAAAAAATTAAAAGAAGTGGAAAGCTTTCTGCCACGATATGTCAAAGAAATAATGGTCCCAATAAAGGACCGGTTGCTGGAGCAGATTAACAAGGGGGTAGCTACAACAATTGCGCCTGTCAGGGACATATGCAGAAGATTAAACCTGGACTCAGAAGATAAAAACTGTCTGAAAAAGATCAATAAAGTGATAAACATGTGTTGTGTATTAGGAATCTTGGAAAAAGGAGATGATGTGGACACGAAGGAAGGCAAAACACCGGAATACCGAATAAGAATGTTCACAGAAGAAGAGATCCGGCAAAAGTGGGAAAAAATGAAGGCTGACGGGATAGCGAACTACAAGAAGATAAACAAGGAAAACATAGCAAAGGTATTTGGGAAAGAGATTGCAAACAGCGTAATCCGAAGGGATAAACCCGAGGAAAAACAGAAGGAAAAAGCGGCATAACGGAATCCCGGTAGAGGTACTACAGTTACCTGCAGGTTACTGTAGTACCTTAAGGTGACTGTAGTACTTCTACGTTTTTTACCATTTCATCCGGTCACGCTCCCCCTACACTTGGTATCTCTCTTTTGGAATTTATCCAACCCACCGCCATTTATACTGATGTTGTGCACCGGTTGGGTTAATCCGTTTTATTGACGTGGCCAATCCGGCTGGCAGTAAATTAATTTTAGGAGGTTTTTTATGGTTTCTACTGACAACAAGAACAACATTAGCATTGATAATTCCGGGATGCTTGAATTTTTCGGTGAATTGGACGCCCTGGAACTTGAGAATGAGGCAATGGTTGTATTTCATGCGGGCACACTTGATTTTAAAGGACGATTATAAATGATAAGATAAGAATGCACAGAAACGATGAGATAAGATGTACAAAAAAAGGGTGAAATGAAGCATAATCACCGAGAGGTGATCATGTGAATAAACCCATAACATTTATCGTGAAATATGAGCTCAAAAGACTGGAAGAGCTGCCCAAACTCAAAGAAATCATGGAGGCAGTAGGTATGAACCCTAATTTTACCAAGATTGCAAAGCAGTTAAACTGTGATCGACGAACAGCCAAGAAATACTACGACGGAGAAATCCCCACAGGGAAACGCAAAAGACCCTCACCGGTGGATGCCTATTATGATGTCATCAAAGAACTTCTGAGTGATGAAACACCCCAAATATTCCATTATAAAAGCATTCTTTGGAGATATCTGAAGGATAATCACGGACTCAATTGTGCCGAATCAACCTTTCGAGGCTATA
>CAYYNI010000239.1:0-3135 GCA_964472765.1 uncultured Thermotogaceae bacterium
GTTTTTTCCTGGATTAACTCAATTCAAAGTATTCAAAATCTGTTATAAATACACTTAATCTACAATCACTTTGCCTTCCCTTACTTAATTTCTCAATTCTTATAGATATTGCTTTATTTGACTATTGTAATTATAAACAACCCTAAGTAATATTATATTTTGCATTATTTTCAAATATTTAAACGTTTTACATAATCCACGGAGACAGTCCCCTTGGTTACCTTTTGTTAGTGGAATAGACTTTCGCTTTAAATTGAGGATTTTGTCAATTTCGGGAATAGCAATTTCGAGCTGTTTAAAACTTAATGAAAGTTCCTTGGGACTCGAATCACAATCGGTTTTCGCACAAATATTAGTTGTTACTAAATAATCAATAGAGTATTTTTTGCAAAACACTTCAAGTTTTCTGTATGCAAAAGGATCTTTATTCATCAATATTGTTTTGATTTCAAGAGGAATACCATAACGCTTTATCAAGTGAACATTACGTATTACTTTTTTTAAAGAATCCTTTACAGATGATATATCATCATGAATTCTATAATCTAAAGAAAAAATGGTGCAGGAAATTTGTGATATATAAAGTTCTGCCAATTTTCTTGTTTTTTCTTCGTCCAGGAGAGAAATATTACTAAACAGAATTACTTCAAAATTCATATTACGGGCTATTTCTATTATTTCCATACAATCTTTTCGTAGAAAGATCTCCCCTCCAGTAAAAATTATTTAAAACAACCTACTGCACGTAATTCTTCAAGAATACTTATAATTTTAGCTTTTGGTAGTCCAAAAGAATCATGCTCTGGAATAAAACAATGTTGACATCTCCAGTTACAAGCGGTTAACAACTCAATAGTAGCACAATAAAGAGAACCAATTTGATTTGTTTTCTCAATATCATTTATATTTAAGTCATTGCTCATTTTAAAACCTCACTTTATACGAGAAAAATTCATTGTTTTGAACAGCCTGACTTAACTCATTGACAACTTGTGTATCTTTAATCGTCTGCCATTTTCCTGAAAGGCATAACTGTCCTTCCTTCATCACCAGAACCTCATCAAAATTATTCAAATGATCATCTATATCATGTGTCACTGAGATGATTGTCTGATGAGATAAATCAGCAATCAATCGATGAATCTTTCGGCGCATTTCAACATCCATGGACGAAGAGGATTCATCGAAAAGAAGGACTTGTGAATCACTCGAAAGGGCTCTTGCAATACCGATTAACTGTTTTTCCCCACCACTCAATTTCTGACAGTTTTTTTCATACATGATTTTTTCAATACGATTTTGCCCAATTAACGTCTGCAATTCCTTCAATTTTGAATGCGTATACGATGAAAATACCGTAGTGTTTTCCAAAAAAGAGGTTTGCAGAATATGTTCATGCTGATCAACACAATGTAACAACGAAGAAGTATCCAGTAACACGTGATCAACCTCGTCAATCTTTATCTTACCACTATCGATATTGATGTATTTCATCAGTGCTCTTATAATCGTTGATTTACCCGATCCGTTACCCCCGATGATCGCATACTTGTTATTCTTTTTAAATGAGAATGAGAAATCTTCCATCTTAAAGTGTTCATAAGCGATGTTGACATCTGAAAAAGTGATCTCATCCTGTAATTGATCAACGATCTCAAGTGGTGTTGATTCATCGTAAGACAAAAAAGACATGACCTTTTCCTTTATCGCCTTCGTGGATTTTATCGCAGAAAAGTCGTATATGAGTGATTGAATGGGAGAAACGAAACTCTCAATATAACCAAAGGCAGCGACACCATCACCTACGGTAATCTGTTTAAAAAACAGTAAAAAACCCACGATTGAGAAGGCGATGACATTGATAAAGTACATGAAAAAACCACAAATAACACCAATTAGTGATTTAAACCGACCAAATTGATATCTTTTTTCACTGGTTTCGGACAAGGTTTGTTCATGTTGATGAATAAAAGCATCTAAAGTTTTACTTTTTATCAGTTTCTTACCCTCTAATAAATCCTTTATTTTGGAAAAATAAGTGCTCTTTTGATCCAGATAGTCTTTTCTTTTTTTAGAAAGTCTTTTTGAACCAATATTCGGAGCCAACACGGTTGAAAGAACGGAAGCGGATACTATAACGATACCTATACGCCAATCAACAAACACAAAAAGAATCACACCATAGATGATTAAAGCCAGAATACTTTTAAACACATCGAGCAACGGAGCCAAATAATCCATATCCAGTTCTGAAATTTCATTACTTTGAATGGCAATATAACCTCCCACATCTTTCTGGTTGAAACGCACATAATTGTATTGGCACAACGCTTTGAAAAAATCTTTTTTCAACAATTTTTCAAATTTGATCGTGCCTTTCCAGAGTAAAATCATATGCCAATAAGTGAAAATCAGACTAATGAGTAATAAACCAACATAACTGACAATCAATAAAAGCAAATCTTTCACAGTCATATTATGAATTTGATTGAAAAGTACTTTAATTAAATAAGGCATAAACGCTAAAGCAATTGTGGAAATGGCATCACATAGGATTTGACCAAAGATGAGCGGGCTTATTCTTTTTAGATATCGTTTCATGTTTTCACGCCTTTTCTGAGAATGGTTGTATTTCTTTGCTATAAACTTTTTTTCTTATCATGGCTATTTTAATCCACAGGGACAGCCCCCCCTTGGTAATTTTACCTTTACCTTGGCTGTAAGACCTAAGAGCTTCTGATAACTGTATGCTACCTTTTTACTCATAGCGTATCTCCTCCGCTGTTTCAGCGTCATTGTAAGTTTCAGAGTTTAATCGATAATAAACAACATGAATAACTCATGATAAATTCAAAATACAATACCACACTTCTGTTGATTTTTTTCCGGTGCAGAAAGGAGTTATTTCAAAGTAGGAAAAAAGGCAAAAAGGGCCGAGTGATTTTGCGATCAGCTCCGTTCCTATCGCTTCTATCTGTTTTTTGATGTAAATGTAATTTCTGTCCCTGCTAAGTTGTTACTGGTGGCATTGGAGAGTCGACGAGATCCGTTTTCTTCTAACATTACAACTCACTATTGACTATAAATCTCAACAATACCTTCAAAAGACTCAATCGAAGGCATTTGATAGGTTAT
>CAYYNI010000240.1:0-3114 GCA_964472765.1 uncultured Thermotogaceae bacterium
TCGGGCGTAAAAACTATTCTTTTCTCACAGATGAATCAAAAGAAAAGGTTCAGAAAATCAAGGATATCATCGCCGAAGATTACGAAAAATTTGCGCACGTTATCGAAAGCACCGATAAAAAAGGCGTTGACGATCTGTTAATCTTGATGCTTTTGAATCATGTTTCCAAGGAAATCGGATACGAGGAAGCCTTAAGAGAACAAAGAGAGAAAACAGAAAGATTAGTCGTTGAGCTCGAAAGAATGAAAACTGAGCGTGGGGAAATAGCGGGTTGATTTTTTCTTGTTGTTCTCTTTAGTTTTTTGTTCTCGTATTCGGGGTTGATTCATTTGAGTAAATTGAAAAAAATGCTAATTGTTACCGGCCTTTCCGGTTCCGGAAAGACAACTTCTCTTGCTTTACTTGAAGATATTGGCTTTTTTTGTGTTGATAATATTCCTCCAAAACTATTAAAAAACATACTTCCTCTCTTTGAGCAATCTGAAGTTGAAAAAATTGCCTTGGGAATTGATGCCAGATGGAAGCAGCAATTTGAAGATATTATTGATGATCTAGATGCCTTCATCCAAAAAGAAAAGACGTATTCTTTATCGATTCTCTTCCTTGAATCCTCAGTTGATATCATTATGAAACGCTATAATCTCACCCGAAGAAAACATCCGTTAGCTGAAGAAGGGTCAGTAGAAGAAGCCATTTCGAAAGAAAAAAGAATTCTTTCACCTCTTCGTGAACGGGCAGACTATATCCTCGATACCTCCAAATTCAATACTCACGAATTAAGAAAAATGTTGATCAATACGCTGAAGGGCAGTCCTGAAATCCAAGACAGAAAAACGGAAGTGAATGTTTACAGCTTTGGCTTCAAATACGGTATTCCCTTGAACGCTGATTTTATCATCGATACCCGATTTTTACCCAATCCCTATTGGAAACCCGAGTTATCAAAGTTTAATGGATTGGATGAAAGTGTTCGGATCTTTCTTGAGCAGTTTAATGTGGTTCATGATTATCTCACAGCTTGTACGAGTATGTTGTTGATGGCTGTTTCCAGATATAACGAAGAAGGTAGAAGCAATGTGAATGTTTACATCGGGTGTACAGGCGGCAAACATCGATCGGTTTATCTGTCGTTAAAGATTCACGAATTCTTTCTTAACAATGGCTTTCAATCTCAATTAATCCATAGAGAACGGGGGAATTGGTAAATTGATGGCAAAGAGATTATCGTTGATTGTTTTTGGAGGAGGAACCGGCCTTTCTGCCTTGGTAAGGGGATTAAAAGATCGTGATCTGAACTTGACTGCCATTGTTACCATAACTGATGAAGGAGGCAGCTCAGGTACTATTAGGCGAGAAATGAATATTCCGCCACCCGGCGATGTGCGTAATAACATTACGGCCTTCGCAGAAGACGAAAATTTATTGACGAAATTAATCCAGTTCCGTTTCAAAGACGAAGGAACTTTTGAAGGTCATTCGGTTGGGAATATTATTCTGGCAGCTCTAACCAAGATACTGGGAAGTTTTCCCGAAGCAGTAAAAAGCTTGTCAAAGGTATTAGCCATAGAAGGTGAAGTTTTACCCATCAGTGAGGAAATGGTTCGTTTAAAGGCCATGAATGACAGGGGTGAAATCCTGATGGGGGAAAAAGAGATAGAATCCAATCAGGGTAGAATTACATTGTTGGAGTCGGATAAGGAATTTAAGCCGCTTCATGAAGTATTGGATAGAATTGCTGATGCTGATGGTATTGTTTTAGGCCCGGGAAGCCTATACACCAGTATCATTCCTAATTTAATTGCCCAAGGGGTTTCCGAAGCCATTTGTGCCTCAAAATCACCTGTCATTTATATATGCAATATCATGACACAACCTGGAGAGACCGTTCATTATTCCATGGCGGATCATGCTAACGAGATTAGAAGATATTTAGGTAAGTATCCTGATTACTATATTGTGAATTCTCAGCCGATTCCAACTCATCTTTTGCAGCGTTATCAACAAAGGGGTGCCCAGCAAGTTGAATTGAAATTTGAATCCTTGAACGGAGCCATTGTGATGGAAAATCTGATGACCACTGTAATTGACGAACGTGATGGTTTAGAAAAGGTCCGGCATAATGAATGTAAATTGGGAGATATGATATTAAAGATCATGGGTTGGGAGAGAGAACATTGAGTTTTTCATCAGACTTGAAGGCGGAACTAAATGCCATCAAGCCTTATGATAATTGTTCGGCATTTGTTGAGTTATTTGGCATGCTAAAATTTCGAGGTAGCATGCTACTAAAAAAAGAGCAGGAAACCAATCGTGTGTTTTTTATCATTTCAACAGGCAATCCAACAGTAGCCAGAAGGGTTCATCATCTTTTAAAAGAGATTAAGCATGCGTCCGTACAGACATCTTATACCATCAACCCTTATCTTTCAAATAGCAAATCTTATCAAATTACAATCAGTTTTATTAAGTCGAAATTACAAATTCCTTTTCTTGAAAAGGGAGAGATTTTTCATTGGAATCCCTACGATCTGATTCGAAACGACAGCGCCTATTTTAGCGAGTTTCTCAGAGGTGTTTTTTTTGTTTCGGGGTATATCGTTGATCCTAAAAACGCTTATCATTTTGAAATTTTAGAAAAAGACGGGTCCCAAAATATTGAAAAGATTAGAAAGACCCTGTACAACATCTTAAGGGTTAAGGCTGGGATAACAGAACATAAAAAAGGTATGAAACTTTACCTGAAAAAATCAAATGATATAATAAGTATGTTAGAATTGATGGGATCGAAGGTACAACTTGAGAAATACGAAAGAATCGTTGGCCAGAGGAAAGTGAAGTCCAATGTGAATCGTTCCATTAACTTTACCCTAGCCAATGCCAAGAAGATTGGACAAAGCAGCGCCAGTCAAATTGATGCGATCATAAAAATTAAGGAAAAGAGCTCTTTTAGCCGTTTGGAAAAAGAACTGCGGGAATTGTGCGAACTGCGAATGAATAACGAAGATTTAAGTTTAGCTGAATTGGGTCAGTTGTTGACCAAACCGCTGACAAAGTCGGCGGTTTATAATCGGATGAAAAAGATTATCAAAATTTCCGATGAGTTGGAGGATTAGT
>CAYYNI010000241.1:0-3076 GCA_964472765.1 uncultured Thermotogaceae bacterium
TCAACGATAAAGTGGCGGATAATCTCAACACACTCATGCTGGAAACCGGATTTGGTCTTTACCCCATGTCTGAATCATCTCCGTTGGAATACCAGTACATGTTTGGCCCCTCCCCAGAAACAGGATGGCTTTATGCGGTGGGAAGAAAAAAATAAAAGTGCCATTTCGCCCCCCCCCTTGACAGGCGGTATATTCTGTGGTATAATATAAAAGTAAGCGAAAAAAACAAGGAACCGTCAAGGTTCCTTGTTTTTTTATTATTCAAACTCCTTAAATACAACGGTTACTTTCGCATCAATTCAAGTGGCAATAGTCTTGATTTACCTTCAGAATATCATCCAAAAGCGCATTGACGTCTTCCAATCCGGGTCCCAACGGATGAATCAACAGGGCTTCACGTGCTTTCTTTTTCGATCCTTTCAAATGTGCTTCTATGGTCAGCCTTTCAAAGGTTTTGACTGTATCAATCAGTCCCTTTGCAAGCGGATGGGCGTCCTGTATGCAAACGGGTCGAATCATTCCCTGCGAGACACGGGCATTGATTTCAAGTACATAGCTTCTATCCAGATTTCCAACCGCTCCGTTGTTTCGGATGTTGACGATATGCTCTTTTGTGCCTTTGGTACACAGGTCTCGGATGAGTTCGATAGCAGCTGTCGAGTACATGGATCCGCCTCGTTGTTCCAATTCCACCGGTTTTTCATAAAGGGTGACATCAGAATATTTCTCCAACAATTCTCTTTCAATCCTTTTCACCTGTTCACCCCTTGTCCCTTTAGTTGCCTTGGCCTCTTTTTCCTCAGCCAACATGGTCTGTGTGGTGTAGTAATAGCGAAGATACGGGTTTAAAATCATGGCTGATTCAACGGCAAACCGCTCAAATAGTTCCGAGTCGGGTACATTTTCGGGTTTGTAGGCCTTCTGAAAGGCATCCTGAGTTTGATCAGAACCTTTGACGTAAACCCGGTCGATCCAGCTCATGTGATTGAGACCATAATAATGGAGGAAGATATCGCTTCTTTCACAATGAAAGGTATCTGCAAAAGTCTGAAGCGTGTTGATGGGGATATTGCATAAACCGGCGAAATTCTTAAACCCAAGCGTGTTGATCACAAATTCCGAGATCAATCCCGAAGGATTGGTAAAATTGATGACGAAAGCGTCTTTATTCGCCCATTTTCTGACGAATTCCACATAACGCTCCACAATGGGCAGCGCACGCAGGGCACACGAAAACCCACCCACACCGGTAGTTTCCTGCCCGATCAGGTTGTATTTTAAAGGAATGGTTTCGTCGTTGATACGGCCTGCCAATAATCCGGGACGATACTGTTGAAGAACAAAATGGGCATCCTGCAAACCCTCTTTTACATCGGTTCCCCAACGTAGCAAAAACTTTCCTCCGGCATGTTCCACCATTCTTTGGGCAAGTTCTGCCACTATCTTAAATTTGTTTGTCTTGTCTATATCGAGCAGATAGACTTCCCCACAATCAATCGCATCCGCATTTTTAATCAATCCGTCCATCAGCTCCGGGGTGTAAGTGCTCCCTCCTCCGATGACTGTTATCTTCTTCAATACAATCCCTCCTTAGATCATTTAGCTTTATTATAGGTCACATAGCTTTTGATAAGTTGTTGATACACCGAACCGGTAACGGGTTGGCCTGCCTTTTCCATTGCAAAGAGCACAGCCCCGATTACAGGATCGTGTTCGGGAAGAACCAGTCTGTAATCGCTTCCCATTGCTGTTTGTATCATTTGGAGCAACAGAGAGTCGGCATTTTTAAAAACTGATCCTTCAAGTACAAGGTTGATGGGAAGCTCAAAAGTCATATCCATTCGAAAGGCGTTCGAAATGGTTTGAACTTCTTTTGTAATCTCACATAAAATCTGAATTGCAACCATATCTTGCTGATGAGCCGCCCGGTATAGGGTATTGATCAATGAGATGTTCACATTTGGACCCCTATAGGGTTGGTCGGGATATTCAATTTTCATCATTTCCTCTATGGTGACCGAATAGTGCCTTTTTAATAAATCATGCATGATGGTTTTGGGTGCTCGGCCGTCTTCGCCACGAATAATAGCTGAAGCCACCATTCCGGCAACATAATAGCCTCCCAGCCTTTCACCGAAAAAACTGCTGAAGCCGCCTTTTCTTGCGATTTGTTGTTGATTATATCCGTAACTGATGCTTCCGGTCCCACATGTTACAAGAATTCCTGTTCCCTGTTCTGTTCCGGATCTTAATGCGATCAACCCGTCGTTATCAAAAGAATAGGGTTGTATTTGGAGGCGGTTCAGTATGGAGTCAATCATGGCATAATCGTAATCCAAATCAGCTCCGGCCACTCCGAAAAAGGCATAATCCAAACCGTTTTTTTGAATTGCAATATCTTTTATAGCCTTTTCTGCCAACTCATTGATTACCTCATAGGACTTTTCTTTACCACACCCTTGATAGTTCGATCCGATTCCTTTTTGCACCGTCAAAACTGTACCGTTTTTGTCGGCTATGATTAGAGCGGTTTTTGTTCCGCCGATATCCGCACCAAGATAATACATAAATCCCCCTTGTCAAATGGATAGGTATCTATTTTTGAAACACAGTAGATTATAACTTGTTTCATCTTTTTCGATCAAAAAATGATTGTTTTTGTGTTTTTTAAAAAAGGTTACAACCGGTCACTCTAATTTATTTGTTACAACAACAATCATGATATACTGAAACTCGTTTCTTGTAAAAGGCCATGAAAAGAGATTATCAATGATTATCGTTGAATATTCATCAAAAACTCCCTGGTTTTTCAATAAAATCTCTTTTTTAAATTTCATGGTTGTTATACCCTTAAAAAAGCTTTTAAAGATAGATAAAAAGAAGTCTATAGAGGAATAAGATTCGGAATGTGATTTGAATAATGATCAAATGCTTTAAAAAAATGAGGATATTGAACCTATGGTATGCTATTTGTTGATAATCTAAAATAATTCCAGATTATCAGAAACGAACAAATTTTCGATGAAACATGTTTCACAATAGAATGAAAATGTAAGGCACATTTTCCAACTTTACT
>CAYYNI010000242.1:0-3074 GCA_964472765.1 uncultured Thermotogaceae bacterium
GGCAGACCCATGCACCCTAGGTAAAATACCTATTTCGCATGTGATAGGACGTATAGTAGTTGAATCTCGACCATCTGATCGCTTTTTGTCTTCCACAATGGATCGTCTCATAATGCCTTTGAGGATTTCTTCATACCGTTCAGAGGCAAGGCTCTGTTTGATTGCTTTTTCCTCGTCTTCCACTTCTTCCATAAACTTTTCAAGAATAATCTCTTTGTATTCACCTAAAGCCTTTTCGGTATTCTTCTTCCCTTGAGTCAGCATCCTTGCCCTCAGTTCCTGCTTATCCACCATAGATTCCAGTTTTTGCTTCTCTTCATCGGTCAGGGCGAGGACTTCATACGGCATCTTTTCAACAGGGCCCATTTCTTCCAAAATGCGTTCTTGGAACTCACACATCTCTTTGATGGCGTTATGTGCAACATCAAGGGCTTCAAGCATGAGTTCTTCGTCTACTTCTTTGGCTTCACCCTCCACCATTACGATGGCATCCTTTGATCCGGCAACGGTTAATTCGATGACACTTCTTTGAAGTTCTTCCTCGGTAGGAAATACCACGGGTTTACCATCAACATAACCGACTTTTACACCAGCAACAATTCCTTCAAATGGAATATTTGAGAAGTTTAGCGCCAAAGATGCTCCCAAAATTCCAAGAACATCAGCGGGATTATCTTCATCTATGGATAAAACCGTTGCAATCAACTGAACCTCATTGTAAAAACCATCCGGGAATAAGGGTCTAATCGGTCTGTCTATCTGTCTTGCTGCCAGTATGGATGTGTCACCTGGTCGGCCTTCTCTTTTCAAAAACCCACCGGGAATCTTTCCGGATGAGTAAAATTTTTCTTGAAATTCAACCGTTAGCGGGAAAAAGTCCATCCCGGACGCTGTTTTTTTCCCGTTTGCCGTGATCAGCACAACGGTATCCCCTAATCTCACTACAACTGAACCGGCTGATTGTTTTGCCATTTTTCCATGCTCAATAACCAGTTCTCTGCCGGCTATTTCATATTTCCATTGCTTAAATGCCACTGTTACATCTCCTTTCGTCCAATTTCTCAGACGCTGCGTATATATTTAGAATTCGTCTATCTTAAATTTCATTTCCATTTCAAACGTTGACATGGGTTCGGACTTGAATTTATAAACAGGGGTAATGCTGGTTGTTTGATAAAGCTTCTCATAACCTCTTTCTGAATAAGAAACCGTGTAAACGGGGAAATACCAAAATTCAACTTCTCGATCCGGCTGCATCAGAATGTCGAACCCCTCAAATTCACTTTTCAAACCAAAATAGGTTGCCTTGACCTTGCCGGTTTGTGAAATGGGAATCTTTGGGAATTCACCTGCATACAGATATCTGTCTTTTGATTGGTCTGAAATCATATTCAAATTATACTCACATCCGTAGAAAACTGGAATGTTGTGAGTAGACATATTGGTGATCACATTTTTCAACAAGAGACCATCATCATCTAATTTTAGGTATTTTTCTAACCTGATCGGTACCCACAATGATCCATGCCAAATGTGTCCTTCTCTTGTAAGTTTTACCGAGCCGGTTTTTTGATCCAAGATTTCGTATTGATATTCTTGATTGGTAAAATCGCCTTGCTCCGGGTAACGACAGCGGGCATATTTTTCCAACGTACTCCATTCTCCCAGAAAATGATCCAAAAAGGAGAACCGTTCATACCAATCATAATTTAATAGTTTTTCCAATCCTTTTTCCTTTGCCAGATGGCTGCCGTAGCCACCTTCTTCTTCTGTCTTGGCACTTTCCATCTGCTCGTGATAAGGTTCATAACGTCTTGTTAAGTTGTTCATGAGATTGATTTGCTTGTTTTTCAAAGAAAGCTCATAAATTCTTCCGCCGTTGGCCGGTGAAATACCAATAGTGAGCTTTCTGTTGTTGATAACAATCTCATTAAATCCGTCAACATCATAGTCTTTTACCTCAACCTCGACAAATTCGCCGTTTTCCGGATAATTGATCTCATCCATTTCCTTTGATGCTCCGATCAGGTTCTTAAAAACTTCTGCCCTGAGATTCGGCAAATATAATCCCCCAAACAGCCCATGCCAATAGGCATCATTTGACTGGCTTTTTAAAACCTTTTCGCTGACAGACTGGGGCATTTCATCAGTAATTTTGGATCTAAGAAGCAACATCTTTTTGTGCATCAAATTCGATTCGGTATATTTAGATAAAAAAGTTCTCCAAAATCCTGTCTTCAAAAACATTGAAAATCGATCAAAATCACCACTTGCTTTTAGTTCCTTTTCAAGTCTTTCATAATGTGTCCTGGCTCTTGAGGGTAACGCCCAACTCATCATCTCAGGATAAGACGAATCGGGGATATAGGTCCTCCCCCTCGGAGGAACTTCTCGGATGTATTCTTCAAATGTGGTCATTTTAAGCCATTCGGATTCTTCTATCAAACGCTTGAAGAAAGTCTCCAACCATTTTCTCTGGAACACTAGTTCATGCGTTCCGGGCCAAATGCCGAATTTCTCACCGTCATCCATCATCAAATACATGCTTTGAGCACTTTCGGAAGCTCTTTCGTGTAGAAAATCGATGGTTTCTTCCACATCGTGAAAAGGTATGAGATATCTGAGTTTTTTGTTAATGGGAAAAATCCTTAGGGGATAACCCTGATCTTCAGTTAAAAAATAACCGTTTAATTCATCTTCGTAATTTCCGGCATTTTTAAAATGATCATCATCCAAAGCAACATATTCTACTCCTGATTTGGAAAGGGTGGATACGAGCGAGGGTTCCCATACCCTTTCAGAAAGCCAAAATCCTTTTGCTTGATAATGAAACAATTCATTGAGTTTTTCATTCATCCTCTCAATTTGGGTTATGCGGTCACCTTCCGGAATAATCGACATGATTGGATCATAATATCCCCCGGTAAACAGTTCAACCTGTTTTCTATCGATCATCTTCTTGATTAAATCAATTAATTCGGGATCTTTTTTTTCGATAAATTGAAGAAGTGAGCCGCTAAAATGAAGGCTTGTTTTAATTTGGGGATATGCATATACAGTTTCTAAAAACGGCT
>CAYYNI010000243.1:0-3059 GCA_964472765.1 uncultured Thermotogaceae bacterium
CCTTAATAAACTAATGAATCGATAAGGCTTCTCAAAATAGGGGCAGCATAGGGGGGTGATTACGACTGAGCGGGTTCATCTTTAAGACGAGCTCCCGGAAATCCATAACTGGTGGATATAAATCCCTTTTACTGTTCCCTTATCACGGGCATTAAGAAAGCACACCCCATATGCAGATGCGTTATGGAAATGCCATCTTTGTTTATCTGACAACCGATCCGGGATTGGAAAGCTGGTGGCCAACTTGCTTTAGGTCTTCGGAAATGGATCCAGAAGCCTTGTTTCAAGAACTGATGAGCGGGGCGAAAATGATGACCACCATGCTTCCTGATATTCAATAGTTTCAAAAAGCCTCATTTTTCAAACTGATTGATCAACCGAACCAAAAAATTAACTACAAAAACAATGAAAAGATGATAATTCCCATTCCAACTATTTTAACCATACCCACCGGTTCGGACAAAAAGATGAGGGCAAAGAGGGTGGCGACAACGGGTTTGACGTAGAACAGCCGCATGGCAATGGTGGCGCCCATTCGGTTCACCGCTTCCAGCAGGGCGTAGTATGCGATACCGGTGACGCATATACCCAGGTAAAACACGATGAGCCACCCTTGGGCGTTTAAAGCCGGTATCTTGAGTTGTCCCGCTAACAGTAGCAACAGACCATAGATCAGGCTTGGAAAGAACGTGGAATAAGCCGTACACCTTAAGGGGCCGTACCGGGCGATATGTCTTCTCAACAAAACTGAATACATGCCGAAGGTAACGGATGCGATGATGCCAAAGAGAATTCCCAAAAAGGTATCGCCTTCAAGCATGCCCAGTCCAAAGGTGAAAATACCGACTAAACCCAGGCCGATACCAATTTTCTTTCGTTGGCTCACCTTTTCACTGATGATCAGATAGGCAAAAAGCGCTGTAAACAATGGGCTGGTGGATATAAGCGTGGCAGCAGACGACGCATTTGAGTATTTGACGGATAATTGGAGCATCGTCATGGAAAAGATGGTGTTGAGACTTCCGATGAATAGAATTTTTAAAAAATCAGCTTTGATCATGACTTGATGAAGTGGCTTTGCAATGTCCCCTTTGCCATGGGTAAGGATTCGACCTGCTTCAATCGACTTGGCAGCTTTTTGATAGGAAAAACCGTTAATCAAAAATGAGATGAAAAACAAGAACAATCCACCGATAAAAAATCGCATGAATGTCATGGTAAACGGATCCACTTGACCCATGATGGGTTTGGAAACGACTTCAAGACTTGAAAACAACAATAACGCAGTTGTCCAAAACAGGTATGCCATCGCTTTCTCCTTTGTGCATTTCCAAATCGCTGCCCGTAGAAGGTCGCATCCTATCAACTGATCCTTCTACCGGCTTTCGCAGCTGCATAGGATTATAGCACAGCTTTCGTTTGTTTTGCGGGTTATTATTGGATTCAAACGTCTTCAGTCTTCAAAGATACCATTGATAATCATCTGAGAAGCTTCTTCCTCTGTAAGCCCTTTGGTCATCAGTGTCAACGTGAACATCATTATCTATTGCCTCTTTTTTGGTGCCATGTGTATGGATTTTTTGAAAATCTCTAATCGATTACTTGGTTTCTTGTCAGCGTTGATCTGGCATGATAGAATGGGATCAGAATAAAAAGAAAGGAATGAGTCACGCTTGAAGATCATCAAGACCCCAAGGGATATCACGGTTATTGATAATCAGCCTTTTATCGTTATTGCTACGGATTCGTCAGGTTCAATCGGGGAAAAGCCGGTAGATCGGCTGCACGTTCAAACTCAAACTGCTGCCGCCCATTGTTTAAGGGTGTGTTTAAATGAATTGTATGCGGTGGGTGTTGCACCGGATGTAATAATCTCTACCGTCAGCAACGAATTTGATGATACCGGAAAGAAAATATTGGACGGTATCAACGAATGGTGCCGGCGTTATCACATTCGTGATTATGCCATAAACGGCAGCAGCGAAGAAAATTTCCCGACAGAGATGACGGGATTTGGAATAACTGTTGTGGGAAATGCCGTCCAGCTTCTTTGGAACAAAACCGGTGAAGGGGATTATTGTTATCTTTATGGATTGCCCCTTGTAGGCAATGAAGTCCTCGAAAAGGACGAGATCCTTTTAAATCCGTTGATTATCCAAGACTTGTTCAACCGATATGATATCCATGATTTTCTGCCATGCGGTTCAAGGGGGATCATTCATGAAATCGAGCTGTTATCCGGACAAGCAGAACTCCCTTTCACACCCACACAATTCAACAAGTCTCAGGATTCCAAGATGCTTTATCAATCCGCAGGGCCTTCCACCTGTGGTATATTGACTTCATCAGAGAAAATTTCAGGTGATAACATCCGATTGTTGGGGCACTTCACAAAAAAGGACTGATTGAAAATGGAAAAAATACTCATCACCGGCGGACAGGCTTCAGGTAAATCCACTCTGGCCATTAAAATGGCGGATGCGATGGATGAGAAACGAGTTTTTATCGCCACCGCCGTTGCTTTTGACGATGAATTGAAAGAAAAAATACAGGCACATCAAGATGAGAGAGGCAATCGCTATCTGACCGTAGAAGAACCCCTTCGCCTTCACAAGGCGCTAAAAGAGGCTTCTGATCTTCATCCGAACGTTATCGTGATTGACTGTCTGACAATATGGGTTTCAAATTTGATGTTTCAACTGTCAGAAGCTGAAATGGAAGCGGAGATTCAATTCTTCTTTGATGTCATTGAACAATTGGATAATGACACAAAGGCCAAAAAAGTCATCTGCGTGACCAACGAATGCGGTTGGGGGATTATTCCGGCGGATCCGTTAAGCCGAAGATATGTGAAACAGTTGGGCTCATTAAACAAGCGCATGGCGGCTCAATTTGACAGTGTTTATTTGACCTGCTGCGGTTTGGAAACCCGATTAAAATGAGGGTGGGGGCCACTTCCTGGCAGATTCGGGGCACGTATTTGGACAACGTCCGGCTCATCGGCAATGACCTGGACTTTTGTGAACTGTTGGTCTATACATGGGATCTGTCAACGGAGG
>CAYYNI010000244.1:0-3046 GCA_964472765.1 uncultured Thermotogaceae bacterium
CCCGAACTTCCCGGGTGTACAGCTGATGGGAGTTCGTACCAAGAAGTATTGAACAACACAGAAAAAGTGATTGCGGAATGGATTGAGACTGCAAAACTTTTAGGAAGATCTGTTCCGGAACCAAAGGGACGATTGAAATACGCTTAGTTTCATATTCACCCCCCCTTTAGAAAAGTGTGTTTTCGAAGGAGGGAAAAAGGCTAAACGGGATGGGAGCTTACGCAAACACCTCCGTCCCTATTGATTAGTTAAGATGCGAAAAAAAATCAGGAGGCGATTAATGATGACAAAAGCGTTAATAGACACTGTTAAGCAAATTGAAAACAAAGTTGGAAAAGATTGGATTATTCAAGTTTCCCAGATTAGAACGATTGAAGAACTGAAGAAACAGGCCGGAGAATGGGGCGTAGACTTATCCGATGAATTAGCGGATGAAGCCTTGAGCTTGTTATCCTCCGATCCGGTAGGCGAAATGTCCGAAGATGAATTAGCCGCTATTGCGGGCGGAGCAAAGGGAATAATCATCTGAAAAGATGCTCCAAGATGGATTATCAATGGCAGGACGAGCGTGCTTTCAGTGAGGCATCAATGATTGCAACGCTTTTCCCGGATGCGGTGATTTGTATGGAAAGTTCCCTGCAGTATGACGGATATACTGATCGTACGCCGTCGGTTTGGCACGCTTAAAAAATCGGGCAAAAGAAAAAGGGTTGAGTTATCAAATGTGTTTGCAATTGTTCTGTCAGAAAGAACGCTTAAGACGATTGTCAAACTCACAATACAAAAGCAATTTCGTTTTAAAAGGTGCGTTATTTATACACTCACAGAATTCCAGAGCAGAGCCACACAGGACATTGATTTCTTGATGCTGTAGGTTTTGTTGAGTCAAAGGTGGCATATTTTCAGTTTTTTGTCTTCCAGCAGAAAGACCACATCGGCGTTTTGTGAAACAAACCGTCTATCATGACTGATGAAGAATAGTCCACCCGGAAATTCCTTCAGGATTTGCACGAAACATTCCAGTGTTTCCACGTCCAGGTGATTGGTGGGTTCATCCATGAGCAGACATTCACTGCGGGCCAGGATGGCCTTGACCAGGGCCGCTTTCACTAATTCCCCCCTGCTTAACAGCGAGACCGGACTTTGAAGGCTTTCCTCCTTCAGTCTAGCCGCTTTCAAAGCGGCGTGTACCTGTTGATGATCGACATCATGACCATTAAAATTATCCAGGAGGATCTTTTGGGGGAACATTTCGGCGATGTTCTGGCGGATAAAGGTGTAACGGATCTGTTCGTTTCGGTAAACCGACCCGCTCAGAGGGGCCAGATTCCCTGTTATGAGGTTGAAAAAGGTGGTTTTACCGCTTCCGTTGGGACCAATCAAGGCGATCTTGTCCCGGGTGGTGATCTGCAGATTTACATCCTCAAGCAGAAGCTCATTGGGCGTGTATCCAAACTGGCAGGCCACGCATTCCACGAATGTTTTTGTTTCCACATTATAAGGAGGCAAAGTTAGTTTAACCGGTTTTTCCACAAAGGGCTTTTTGTCCTTCAGTTCTTCAATGAGCCTGTTTTTTTGCAGGGCATACCCTTTGGCGCTTTTGGCAATCTTTTTGGCCTTGGCACCGAGAAAGCCCCGATCGGGAGAGAAACGGCCGATGATCTTTTTACCCTTACCGCTTTTTTCTTTTTCGGCTTTATCCGCCCAGGCTTTTTTTCTGCTAACCAACTGTTCCAGTTTCCCAATCTTCTTCTGCATCTGTTCACTTTCTTTTTTGGCGGAAAGAAATTTCATGTCCAATAACGCCAGCATTTGAGAATATCCCCCCTCGGTTTGCTCACTTGTCCCCCTTTTGATGTAAACCGTTTTGGTGGCAATCCGATCTAGAAACGTCCGGTCATGGCTGACCATTAGAAACGTGCCGCCGCTGAGCCTTTTTTCGCATATGAGTGACTCCAGCATCATACGCATGCGGATATCCAAATGATTGGTCGGTTCATCCATGATAAACAAATCGGGTTTTGAAACCCAAATACTGATGATTTCCATAATCTTTCGCTGGCCCAGTGACAATTCATTCATCCCTCGATCCATGATCTCTGGGTTCAACGAAAAAGAAGCTAATTCCCGGAGGATACAAGCTTCTATCTCGTATCCGCCTAAATGAACGAAATCATCCAACAACATGGCGTATGCCATATCCGAGACCACTTGATTTTCACAGATCTTTTGATAAATGTCCTTTAACGGCTGAAATTCTTTAAACAAATAATAACGCACCTTTTCGTCGGAGAGGACATCGTTTTGGCGCAAATAGCCGATCGTGATCGCTTCTTCCAAAAATAGACTACCCCCATCAAGGGGTAATTCTCCCGTGATCATTTTGATGAGGGTGGATTTCCCTGAGCCGTTCGGCCCGGTCAAGGCAACACATTCTCCTTTTGAAACATTGAAACTGATATTGGTCAACACATCATGTACGCCAAAAGACTTCCTTAAACGCCTGATCTGTAACATTACATTCACCTCTTATCATACAAAAAAGGCCCCAGCATCACGCTGAGGCCTTTTTGTCTATGTTATTTATGTTGATTTTTTTAATGGGCTAAAAGATGCTGTTTTTATAGTTTATTGACTTGTCTTAAAATGAAATTGCGGGTCCATCTTCTTGCCTCCCATTTGTATTCACTCTATTATAACATAGGTCCACCTCAAACCGGCCCCGTGCTCATTGCTTAGGCTTCTTTGTTTCCGAGGGGGCTCTTTGAGGTGGGCCCAAAATGCCTCGTTTGATTTATCAGGAGATTTGCGCATTCTATGATATAATAACCACAGGTAATACTTTGTATTACAAGAGGGGGGGACAACGTGAGTACAATATCCGTAAGATTAAATGAGAAAGATGATGCACTGATCAGAAAATATGCACAAATACACAACATGGATCTTTCTTCCTTTATTCGTCAAGCTGTTATCGAAAAAATAGAGGACGAATACGATCTTGCCCTCTTTAACAAAGTTTGGGAAGAAGAGAAAGAAAAAGAAA
>CAYYNI010000245.1:0-3037 GCA_964472765.1 uncultured Thermotogaceae bacterium
TATTGATAAAACAAGTCAAAAGTAGTGATGGGAACTTTTTTCTTCCTTCCCTCAATCGTAATTTCAACTTTCTTCCCCTGAATATCCAGCTCTTTTATAATTTTTATATGGCCTGTATGGGGTTTATTGATATTGATTTCCCTGAGTATGGAAACCTTTCCGGTTTTTTCTCCTTCACGCCAGGTCTGTTTGTATGAGGTTCGTTCAATATTGGCGATGGAGATGAATTCAGAATAACGGAATACAACAACGACAGGGGTATAATAAAATTCACGGTTAAAGCTCCTGGTCAATTCCGCCAATTGTGATCGGCTTGGTAAATTGCCATTATCTCGTTTTTTCAGTGTGACGCCAAAAATAAGCACACCGTCATAATCTTTTTCATCTTTTTTAATTTCTTCAAGACTTTTATCTTTTTCGTTTTTTATGGAGGCATTATCAATCATTCCCAAACAATACACATCCTCCATTAGAGCATGTGTCGGATTGCCTGACTTATAGGTTCTTTTTAACAAGTGGCCGGGATCAATCGGTTTATCATTTAGATAATTGATTTTCAAGTTTAATGTTTCAAAAAAATCTTTTAATGCACTATAAAAAGCGCTTTGTTGACCAAATTTTTGAACCGCCGTTTTTATTCTTTTCATTTTCCCTCCCTTTGAACCAAAAACCAAGTAATTAAATCAAATTTGTCCAGTTGATATTGGTCAGAAACCTTAATGTTTTCACGCATTCTATTGACGGCATTTTTATCTCCATTACTGATTCCCGATAGAATATCTATGGATTGTTGAGTTGTTTGTCTATTTAGCCATTCCTTGAAGCTGTTGACAAGTTTTTCTATCGCTTTGGGGTCTCCTTTGTCAATTGAATCAGGGACTACTCTTGGCATTTTTTTATGACTGGCTAATAGATTCAAAATATCTTTTTGATTGAGCAAGACTTCATTACCTTCTAGGTTGATGTAGATCAGTTCGTATGATTGATATACATGGTCCTTTACCCTTGGAGGTTTAGCCGGGTATCCAAGTAATGCAATGATTCCGTTTTCTTCGCAATCAGAATGGATGGCTTCAAACCCGGTATAAACTCCTTTGGGCATCTTTTTGTATAAATCCTCATTCTTTTGAAGGATTCCGTAAAGATCCTGTCTGAAATCTTCAAGGGACAGATCATCAAAACCAAATGTTTCTTCTTCCTCTTCAATATCCACCCATGTATTCTGCATTTGCAGAATCATTTTTTGATTCATTTTTTCTTCAAAGTCTAAATCTGCCGCCATTTCTTTAAAGGACTCAGTGAATTCCAGATTGACCTCAGAACCTGCTATTTTCATCATTGCCATTCTCTCTTCTATCCTTCCCTTTAAATTCAAATAATTGTTGATATTTTCCGATGGCCAGAAATTAATCCCGAAAATTTCATCGTTAGGAGAGCCTAACCTGTCTATTCGACCCATTCTTTGGATGATACGGACGGGATTCCAATGGATATCATAGTTTATGACCATGTCACAATCCTGAAGATTTTGCCCTTCGCTTAATACATCTGTTGTAATTAAAATATCGATGGGGTTTTTGATTTTCTTGTTAGTCTTTTCATCGTTATTTGCGATCCATTCTTTCCATTCACTGTATTTTTGGTGGATTGATAATTTGTCCGAGGATGGTTTAAAATCCCATTCTTTTTCGGTGTAGAGTTTTGTGAATGGTGCAAAACGTTCCAAAATTGGTTCGAATTTTTTGGTAATGTGGTCTGAATCATCCGTTTTTGATTCAGACCCGGTAATGACTGCCATTTTGTCAAAACCTCTTCTTTTAAGTTCCTTAAACAAATAAAATGCCGTGTCTTTGTAAACAGTAAATATCAAGATTTTTTTGTTTCCATTGTTTGTGCTTGAAACTTGTTTTTCAATTATTTTTTTCATTAAGCGGTCAAGTTTTTTTTCTTTACTACCATTGGAAAATTTCGGTTCTTTGTCGATCTCTTCTTGAAAATCCTTCAAGTTCGATTCTAAAAGATTAAGAGCTTGGATATCTTTTTTCAAATCATCTTTAAATGCTTGGATATTTCCGGCATCATCAATTTCTTGCAGGGTTATTTTTCTCTTTTTTCCTATTGTAAACTCCTCAGAGATCATTTCAAGTTCTTCGTCTTCTTCTTCCTCATCGAATATCAAAGTTGTTTCAACTTCTTCAAACGATTCATCTTCATTCGTTTTGATATAGTTGTTCACTTTATTTAATGCGTTTTTATAATATTCCAGAATTTTTTGTACGGTTTGATAAAACGCATACCAAGATGACTCCAGTCTTTTAACCATGAGAATGTAGATCATCTTGACCAAGAAACGGTCTCGTTGTCTTTCATCTTCAGTTTTTTTGATATTCTTTTCCTGCTCGATGTAAAATGCTGGTTGATAACCGGACAATAAAGGCGGAAAATTTTCGAATAATTCTTCAAAGGTTTCATAACTGCCAAATTCCTTCGGAGTAACAAAGATGTTTTCAGGCTTGTTTTTTTTGGGAAAAAAGAGTGCTGTATTTTGCTTTTCAATCATGGGTCTTGTCCTGGCAACGGTCATTGAATCGGTTAACTTAAAAAAGTCTCCCGGTAATTCTTTAATAAATTCTGATATTTTAGGATTGGTTTTTCCTCGCCATTCAAAGAATTTGTGTTGCGCTCTGTTAAAAAGATGATCAATATTCCGAATGGCATGTGTTTCTAAAAATCCTTCTTCTCTTCCTCTTTTAATTAATTTGAATTGATTTCGAATATCAATTAAAGTATTATTGATAGGGGTTGCACTGAGCATTAGGACTTTTACATCCTCATTTTTTCTCAGAATTTCCTCGACTAAGAATTTGTACCGTTGTGATTTGCTGTTTCTCAAATGATGACTTTCATCAATCACAAATAATTTTGGTTTTTGATTGGTGAACAATTTATCTGAGCGATCTCGATATCGTTCCATTCTTTCAAGTTGCATGTCCGTATGATATCTAATAAAATACTCCAACTGGTCTTTTTCAAATCT
>CAYYNI010000246.1:0-3031 GCA_964472765.1 uncultured Thermotogaceae bacterium
TAAAGTGAACGGATATGCTCCGTTTTTTAACCGGGTTTTGTGGATATTTTTGGCCTTTTTAACCCTTTTTATACCGTGTTTTCTGGGTGGGTATGCTCCGTTTTATACAAAGACAATAACAACAAGTTAAAATCAATCTATGTCATTGATAAAGACAAAACAAAAGCGGATGGTACACCTTATAAAAGTCCAAAATACAAAACTAATCGAGCAGGTAACTTTCTGACCATTGAAATAACCAAGGCAATAAAAAACTTAAACCTTGAAGAACGGTTGGCTGAAAATATTTTGCTTTTAACCGAAATCAGAGACAATGCAATTCATTTTTTCAATGAAAGTAATCTATTTGAAAAGAAAGTTCTGGAAATTGGTACAGCAAGCCTCAAAAGTTACGTGGAATGTGTAAACGAGTGGTTTGATTATGATTTATCGCAATACAATTTTTATTTGATGCCGCTGTCTTTTAATCATCCCCACGAATGGGAAAGCTTCTCATTCAACAAAGAAGATAAACAGCATCAAAATTTACTCAAATACATCGCTGAGAAAGAAAAGAAGTTTCCCTCTGATACAAAAACAAAACACAATATAAGTCTTATATTGGAGACAAAGTTTGTTCGTTCAAAATCTATTAAGGCTATCCCTGTTAGATACTCTAAAGATGGTGGCGAAATAACTGTTTCTATTGATTCAGAAGAAAAATTTGCAGAAAAATACAAATGGACTTTTAAGGATGATTTGATTCCGCATTTAAAAGACAGATATTCAGATATTAAATTTGGTCAGCCATTTAGGAAAATTATTTCTGAATTAGAGCAGAATCCTCATTTTTGCGGTGAAAGGTATCTGGATTTTAAAAACAAAAAGGGTGGAAAGAAAAAATTCTATGACCCGAATATTGTAGCTGAATTTGATAAGCATTATACAAAAAAGGATTGATTTTGAAATTTTGCCTATATTAATTGTAACTTTGCAGTATGTATTATCGCAGAAAAATATTATTGTCATTATTGCAGGTTTTTGATAATCAGTTGGATAAAATAAGCCTGCAAAAATTATTGTTTTTATTGGCAAGAGGTCAGGAAAAAAAGTCCTTCCATTTTGTACCCTATAAATTCGGCTGTTTTTCGTTCCAGGCCAATGCCGATTTAAACACTATGGCAAAATATAAATTGGTAGAACCATCAATGAAATATTGGAAAAAGATTGATGAAAGAGATTATTTTGAAGAATTGAACAATAAAGATAAAGCCGCTTTACGCCACCTCAAAAACCAATACGGCAATTTAAACAAAGATGAATTAATTGCGCTTACTTACCGCCAATATCCGTTTTTTGCCATTAACAGTACAATTGCCGAGAACATTTTAACAAATGAGGAAATTGAGAAAGTAAAAAGCCAAAAACCAAGTAAAGAAGAGACTGTTTTGTTTACAATTGGTTATGAAGGAATATCGCTGGAACAATACATAAACAAGCTAATTGTTAACGATATTAAAGTTTTATGTGATGTGCGCAAAAACTCTTTTAGCATGAAATACGGTTTTAGTAAAAAACAATTGAAAACGGCATGTGAAGGGGTTGGTATTGCTTATATCCATATTCCGGAGGTTGGTATTGAATCGGATAAAAGACAAGAGTTAAACACACAAGCCGATTACGACAAACTATTTAAAATATACAAGACAGATACCCTACCGCAGGTAACAGTAAAGCAAGAAGAAATCCTGTCGTTATTAAAAAGTAAAAAACGAATTGCCCTTACATGTTTTGAAGCAAACATACATCAATGCCACCGAAAGCATTTAGCTGAATCCATTTCCGGCTTAAAAGGGTTTTCCTATGAATTAAGACATATTTGATGGCAAAAACCAAAGTTCTCATAACCGTTAAAACATATCCGGCAATCTCAAAGAAATATGAGGAATTGGTTTGTACCGCAGGATTTTTAGAAGACGGTTCATGGATTCGGATATATCCCATTCAATTTAGAAAGAAAGCATACAATGAGCAATATTCCAAATATGACTGGATAGAAGTTGATTTGGTAAAAAACACCAGTGATTTTCGACCTGAAAGTTACCGTCCTGTTGCTCATGAAACACCCATTGAAAAAGTTGGCGATATTCCACCTGATGGTGATACATGGGAAGAACGCCGAAAAATAGTTCTTAAAAATGTTTATCACAATATTACAGACCTTATTGCTGAAGCAAAAAACAAAGAAATATGCACCTCTTTGGCTGTTTTTAAGCCAAAAGAAATAATAGATTTTGTTTATGAGGCAGAAAAAGAAAGAGAATGGCCAGCTGATAAATTGGCACAATTTAAACAACTGAATATTTTTGAAAAAGACAGGAACAATAATTTTCAGGTTGTTAAGAAGTTGCCTTATAAATTTAGTTATCGGTTTAAAGACGTAGCCGGAACCGAAAGCAAACTAATGATTGAAGATTGGGAAACCGGGCAACTTTACTGGAATAGTCTGAGACGACATGATGGCAATGAAAAGAAAGCCTGTAAGGATGTAAGAAAGAAATACTATGATGACTTTGCCAAAACGAAAGATTTACATTTCTTTTTAGGGACAACACAAGTGCATCATTACAGAGCCAGAAATCCGTTCGTGATAATTGGCACTTTTCATCCCAAACCAATTACCCAATACAAATTATTTTGATAATGCAAACGCACACCTTCCCTTCGCTGCAAGGCACATGCCGCAAACCCTGCAGTCCAGCCCACCTTCCAAATTTGCGGCAAGAGCCTTCCAGCCCATCCCGTTCCAACGCCGGACAGAGAAACAGTGCAGCAAAAATAAACAGATTAGATATTGAACTGAAAAACGGCCAGCTTGTAACATGCGGTCATACGCAATACGGGGAATACAGCGTAATTCAGCGTCTGTGGCTCGTTTCAGCCTTTCTGCATCTTGATAAGGAAGTGGCTTCGAAATCCCGTACTGCGCATACCGCTATCCGTTGAACTAAACCGCCCCCAGTCGGAGGCGGTAAAATGATGGTAAATTCGA
>CAYYNI010000247.1:0-3006 GCA_964472765.1 uncultured Thermotogaceae bacterium
ACTAATATTTTCCATATTAATAAAAAGGGGAACAACTCTTATTCCAAGTTTTTGAAGAAGCTCTAATTGGTTTTGATATTCTCGTATGGTTTTCTCTAAACTATCATTTTCTTTTCTTTTCTTTTCACATATGGCGTTTAGATCTTCTATACCTTGCTTTAAAGTGATATTTGTGGTTTCAAGTTCATTCTTTTTCTGCTTAAATGCCATTATTTCATTTTTAATATCTTCGCTTTGCTTGCTGAGCTGGTAAATTTCAGATTCCAAACTTTGCTTTGTTCTTTCTAATTCTGATAAGTCGTAAGAGATCCTTTGTTTGTCATTAATTAAACTATTCACTTCTTCTTCTAATGTTTGTCTCTCTTCTTTAGCTTGAGAGACTTTCAGAGATAAATCATTTTCCTTAGATTTTAATTTTTTTACTACCCGAGCCTTCTTTTCAATTTCTGATTTTTCTTTTTTAAATTCCTCATCAAACCTAGGTTTGAAGTAATCAAAAATCTTTATTAGATATTCCTCTTTTTTTTCTAAATAATGATCAAAGAAACGTAAATCTTCTTGGCTAAAATTAATAGCAGCAATTTTTTTTGAAAATTCCATAATTTCATGAACTGTATCAAAATGATTTAAATCAACGCTGATAAGATTTTCCTCAATTTGTGGTCCTTGAATTGGTTTAAAATAAAAAAATACTTTTTCATTTGACTTTAATAAAGAGGACTTTTCACCAAAATAAACCGGTATTTCCTTGATAATCTCATTTTCCCTAAAGGGATTCTTCAGCTCTATATTTTTATAATTTTTTAAATCCTCAATAACAGCTATTTCATTCTCTACATTTATAATCCCTTTCAAAATGGGGCTTTCCATTTCCCACTGTGCCAATAAAAAATCCATTTTGTCTTCTTTTGATAATAATTTATAATCCTGAAAATTATTCATCAATAACCCCCTCAAAATTCAATAACAAACCTTCCTAGAAATTTCCCATAGCTTTTTCCGGTATCTATCCTCGTCTTTTCCAAAATCAACATTATCAAGAATAGTACCCATTCCCTCGAATAACTTCTTCATTGGTTCCGGTAAATCATTTTCACAAAAAGTTTTGTAACCCTTTTTCAGTTTTCTCAAGGCCTTTTTGACTTTCTCCCTGTTTTTCTTATCTGTCGGGAACAATGAAATCTGCTCCGCCAATATTGCCAGTCCAATGGCATGAAGTGTTAGTTTATTTTCCTTGAAAAAGCAAATTTCACAGGCTCTCTGATAATACTTCTCAGATGCTTCCCAGTTTCCGTTTTTTGCGTGAAATGTGGCCAATTTCCAGTTAATCACTTCAAAAGGATGGTCTTCTTTATTTTGAGGTGTAAAAGAATCCAAGTCAAACTTAGATTTCACCAACGCTTCATAAAGTGTATTGGCAAACGGATCATCTTTACTGATGGCACTTTGAGCCATCAATCTTACATAATGCATTAAATGAAAACACCGGTAACTTTCTTTTTGCTGATAGATTTGCTCTAAAAGATTATCAGGCGTTTTGAATTCAGCATCTTTCAATTCCACAGACAAATATAAGCATTCTAAAGCCTTTTGAAATTCGCCTTTTTCACATTCTATTTTCGAACGATATTGGAACTGCCGACTAAGATCTGAAACATTAATAAATTCCAAAATAGCTTTATCTGAATCGCTAATCGCTTTTTGATAAGAATTTGTGTTTTGTCTGATCAGGAAGGTTAAGGATTGCAAACGATTTCCATATGCTTTTCCTAACAATTCGTTTTTAAGATTTTTGGCTAAGATATATAGGTTGTCGATTACTGAAAATAACTCTTTCGTATCTTCTAAAGATTCAATAACCGAATCCATTTCCTTCACAGCCCTATTGAAATCAAAGCAGTTGTTATGATGGATCGCCAACCTCAGTTTATACTTAAACCAATAATCGATACTTTCCCATGTCTGATCGAAATTTGTGATTTCTTTTTCGCAAATAATTTTTTGCTTTTCTGATTCTAAGATATTCCCTTCGTGAGTGTAAATAGTGAATAAATAAAGCGCAATATCGAAAGCGAAAGCAGTAAACTGTTCCGAGGATTTCCGAATTTTGGGAAGGAATTGCTCTTGTAGTTGAATTAAGATATCTTTCGATATCCGGAATTCTTTTTCAATTTTAATAAGAACACCAATTTTAATAGACAAGATTTTTAAATGAGAATTCAGATTAACATCTGTAAGCGTCTTTAGTTGTTCAAGTATAAACTTTTCTGTTTTTATCCGGTCAATATACTTGTTTGTCGTGTAAAGCTTAATGATGGCTTCCGCAAATTCCCCGTCCGCTAGCATGCGTTTTATTGACATTTCATTCGAATATTCTATTAATGAAAACCTAAATTCTTCAGGATATTTTTTTTCAAGCAGTTGCTGTTGAGAATCATCAAATTTCTTTGAGGTTCTTGTCAACCAGCAATTACAGATTAGATCAGCAATCATCAAACGTTTATCTTTTCTAGCGTCTGCGAACTTCAAATTTAAATCATTCATTTCAAAATTAGTGATTGTTCGTTTGGCTAAGCCAAGAAAAACTCTTTCCTGAAGCCTTTGTTTGTACTCTTCTTGATCAATTAGAGAGTCGTTTTTTTTGTTTTCCATATCTTTTCTGGTAGCAATTAAAACCTCTAAAGAAAAATGTTGATATTCAACAGCAAGTAACTGTATTAGATGGATAATCCCTTCAGAGAGGACATTTAGGTAAGTAATCGTACTATCAACGATCATCATTCTTTCTTTATTTTCAAAGATAACGGGAACTCCCTTTTTTTCAGTTAACAAATTGATTCTTGGAAGAACATTTTCTGCGTATTTATTCTTGATTTCGTTTGCATGGAATGCTTTTTCTGGGATGATTTCATTAATAACTGAATCTTTGATGTTACCTTTTTCGAATAATACACCACCAACTAAAGAGGGATTTTTCTTCTTGTTTTTATCATCTTTATCAAAATC
>CAYYNI010000248.1:0-2973 GCA_964472765.1 uncultured Thermotogaceae bacterium
TTCTTCCTGGTTGTTGCCAAATCCATCATAATACGTTTGCTCCTGCAACAACACATCCATCTCTTGATGAATAGAGGACAGCAAGGTGTACAGTTGTGGACAAAACTCAGGGTTGGTTACCAGATAAGCGAGCACTTCGCCTTTTTCAAAATACCCGATAAACTGTTCCAACCAGTAAGCTTCCTCGTAAGTATGGCCGACCATTTTTGTTTTGGCTGCAAATCGCATCCCCTTTTGAAGGGCTTCACGGTACCCCACAATGGTATCAGCCACCTCAGGATACTTCTGTTCTACGTAAGCGAGGATAGAGACCGCCAGGTAGGTTGTTTTGTGTATAAAGTCTATCTGGGCATCCTGGGGCATACGGGGTTGGTAGGGATTGGCCTGTAAACACCAGGCTCCCTCCAATTCTGCCAGTGTTCCATCCCGCTGTTGAGTTATCAGGGTGCTGCAAAATACCGTAAGCTCTTCCAACGTATACCTAACGCTTGGGACTTGCTTTTCATACAGAGCATCCAAAAGCTCCTCGAGTTCCTGGTTGATTCTTTCCATCTGTGATACATCCACCGTTTCGCTGCAAATGTCAAATGTTTTTTTCATAGTAGATTCCTCCCTACCACTTTGGAGACTTACTTTTGTAAGCCGTGATAATGCTGCCTTGGTCGCAACTCACCAGAACGTGGAGTCCGTTTAATTCGTTATGTGCCGCATCTACTTCCTTTTTACCGACGAAGTAGCAGATACAACCTCTTGTATGCTTCTTTCTACCGTTGCTGATCGCATAAGCGATGGCATCTTCTCGAATGCCCCGCTGGTGCATCCTTCTGCTTGCGTGATTGGTTATGTTCTTACTACTCTTCATTTTCTCCACCTCCAGTTAGTTTTTATCCATCTGCATTATACCGTACTTTTATTTATATCTTTAATGAATAATTTTTATTCACTCTCATGTATGATTATAACAAATAATCTTTTCGTTTAGAGTGCCATATATGTTTCTATATTGTAAAGCTTTTTGTTAGGAGGTTTATTTTTACCACATTTTTGTGGTTTGGGAGGATGAAGAGTTTTATAAGCTTTATTTTTTTATAAGCTCTAAAAACTTATCTATAGGAGTTTACAGGTTTTTTGTTTATTAACATGAACAACTCAACATCGAGTCAGACCTCATTTATGAATAATTTTCTTTGTATACTAATCCGGATAAATCTTATTTATAAATCTCTCTCAAATTGAGTATACTCATAGACTTTTGCGATCTGATGTTATCTGTATTTCTTTTTTAAAACAATCTTGTGGATTTCATTGTGCGTGTATAATATAATAAATCTATTAAAAAAGAAATGGACGAATAAAAAGCTGGATTAAGAAAGAGGTGAAAAGATCAATATGAAAAATTACTTTAAAATTATCAAGTTGCAACGGTATATGGTTAATAGAAGGCGAATGAAAGATATTTTCCGTAGTTCTGGTCTGAGGAGCAAAACAAGAAAAAAATTACAGCTTAAAAAGAAATACTTTCGCTAAAATTATTTCAATTTAAATACAAAGTATCACTAAATGGGGTGCTGAAGCACCCCTTTAAACCACCACCAGTGCTCTTTCTTTGATTGACAACAACCCGGCTAACATTTCTTCAACCGTATTTACGATTTCTTTTTGACAATTCTTGGTAAAAATGATTCTCAAAATTCTTTTCTCGCCCGATTCCATACGGTTTGTGTACGTTAATCGCACCTCGTCCAGCGTTTGTTCTCGTGACATTTTCAACTCCCCATTTTCGAAGGGATTAACTTCCAAATCATTGAGCCAGTATCGGATGTTGAAAATCACCCCATCGATATGTTGATCTTCACGAATAAAATCGTTGAAAAGGCAGCCGTAAAAATCAGAAAACAAAACCTCATAAGTAATGAACCCATTTATTAACGGGTACACCGATAATTTACTCACATTCATTTGCTCTAAAAATGTGTTTGGAATCTGAGTCCTCTCGAAACTTAATTGAATAACTGGGTTGTTCATAATTGATTCCTCCTTTAATTTTTAAATCGCTCTTTGAAAATCGCTGAATTCATTAGGTAGAAATGGATCCACCTGCAGCATCACATAGTCGGTGAACAAATGTTTGCCCAAATAGCCGGCAAATTCTGCTTCTACAAACAAATCTGCGCAGGTTTCATCATTTTCGTAAACGTCATAACGATTATTGGCCCGATCCGATTGGCAGCAACTGATCAGCCAGTCTGGCATTTCTGGAAAACAAGCTACCAAGTCGTTTAGTCTTCCCTGTAACATCTCCAAGGCGCCGCAACGAGTTTTAAACCGTTCAAACACCACGTCTAAAGTTCCCATGTCAGGTGCGTTTACAACCACCATGACAAAATCGGTTCCCATATTTTCTATTGCTATCCGCATTTCATTCCAGTGTGTTTTAATTCCCATTTCGAAGATCAACATTTTATTCCCCTCCATTTTTTATTCAGAATCTTTAATTGATTGCGTCACATCCGCCGGCAAAAGGCTTGTGATCTGTTTCACTGTCCTTTCAATGTCTCTGCGCATTTCCTGAAATGCTTTAAAATCATCCAACCAATTCTTGATATAAGGAATAGAGTAATCACCGGTGTCTATACCCAGAGTTGCGCAAACGAGATAGGCAGACGACTCAGCCACGAATTCTTCCTGTTCATAGGTGAATTTGTCCCGTCGACCCTTTAGGCTATCAAGATGGTAATGATGAGCTAATTCATGAAAAAGAGTCTTGAGCGTATGCACGGGACTGTTTCTGCTGTTAATCGTGATCGCTTTTTCTTTGATGGCATAGAAGCCGTGTTCGGCATAGTTCATATCTTTGAAATCAACAGTTACATCGATTTTTTCAAGAATCTGGTCTAAAATTGTTGAATAATCAATATCAGATTCAAGCCCTTTGATCATGGTTGGCAATTGGGAATCATCGCCTTCGGTTTG
>CAYYNI010000249.1:0-2964 GCA_964472765.1 uncultured Thermotogaceae bacterium
ATTTTTCGTCAGCCATTATTAACCCGATCAGTTCTATAAAAATCTTTTTGACAGTTGCAGGTTCCGAATCGGAAAAAGCGTCAATCAAATCAAATTCTTCCTTCTCAAAACAAATTGATTCAGGATCATAATCCAAATTCATCTCATATTTGTATTCTTCAATCATCCCCTTCTCTTCAACCGAAAAATCTTCATCAGATTTTGCAATCCTCAGGGCAAGATCCAAAAAGCTCTTTTTTTCTTCATTGCCTAATGCTTTTAAAAACATCACTACACATCCTTTCGATCCTAATTTTATAGATATTTTCCTGGTAACTCTTTAACTAATGCTATATAGGTGCTTTTTACATTTTGATATTCTTTCTCTTTTAAAAAACCATAAACTTTTGATATGTTGTTGTTGTACACTACGGTGTACAGCATTTGTTTCTTCTCAACAGCTTGAAAACGCCCCGCTGATAGCTTCCTATTCGCTTATTGAGTGACTCCATTGAATCTTTACTTTGATTGACTTTTATTTTTACCTCCTGTTGCCCATCCTCTAAGATTGTATACATTTCTGATTTTTAAAGGGATTGGTGTCTTTCATTCAATGATTGGTTCAATTTCGATGTTTGATTTAAATACGCCGTCCACGACTTCAACAAACGGTGTAAGGTGTGTTACATCAACAAGAATCATATCTTTTCCTATATCTCCAGCCATTATTTATGCCTGTATAGCGGCTCCAAATGCAACAGCTTTATCCGAGTTGATTCCTTTGTTTGCGACTTTTCCAAAGATATCCTTGATGAGCTTCTTTTCCATGGGTATTTTGGTCACTCCAACCGCGAGAAGAATTTCATCGATTTCGTCATTGTTCTGCATGTTAACTTTTAAAGCCTTGTTAATCGGGTTTCTTCTGCTTTCGATGTGATTTCTAACTAATAATTCCAAAGTGGATATTGTCAATTATTGTTCCATCTAAAAAGGACCAATGGAAGTTGTTGTGATAAAGGACAGATTGATATCCATTTAAAGTTTTATTGATAATTCTATCTTAGATTTTTCTGCCGCTCCCTTTAATCTCAGGAATAATCTCTCGGTTAATGACAAATCAAAATAATAAAATACAAGTCTCTTAAACGATATAATTTGAATCTATAAATTTTTCTAGTTCCATCATCTCAGTGTTTAATTTTTCTAATAATGCTTCTTCAATAAATTCCTTTTGTATTCTTGATATAAACCTAATGTCCATGAAGAGTCTGCTTAAAGTTACAAGTAATCCCCCGATATCTAAATTTTTTAGATTTTTAGTTATAACACTTTGAATTATATTGCTAGAAGAAGCTATTACATTTGAATACAGGATTATTTTTTTGGTTTTTACTTCATAAAGACTTCTGTTTTTTTCTTTTTTGGGATTATAAAACATACCATGAATAATCCCTATCATCATATTAATAAATATTGATAGAAATACAGAAAAACTAATTGTTTTTAGATCTGTGTTTAAGCATAAGGAATCATATTGACTTTTATATAAATCCCCAGCAAGTTCTTCAGAAAAAGTGGCAAGAATGGGTACTGGTAATCCTAATTTGGTATATTTATCTGATTTTAGATGAACACCTTGAGCAAATACTGCAGCTGGTAATCTATGAAAATCCTCTTCTAAACTATCCTTAACCTCATAAAACATCTGACCAAGAGTGATTCTTTCATCTACAAAAGTCATTTTTTTGATTCTATGCGTAGAAAAATTTGTTAAAGTTATCGTATCTGTGATTATGTTTGCAGTTCCAAATATCCAACCAAGAATTGGGTCATGACCAAGTGTTTTATATCTGTGATAGCCACCTTCCATGTTTATCCCTATTGCTTTTGCACCTTTTGTTGCATCATATGGCACTGAGCTGAAGATTATTTCAAGCCAAGATTTGTATCCTTTATCACTTGGAGATATTTCCCATGAACCATTTCCACCATTTCTAAGATGCTTGTCTTTGAATTGCTGATTTTTCAGTTTAATTTCTTTTTTTATTTTAGGATCATCATGCTTCAATCGTTTGTTTCCATCGATTCTTTCTCCTAATTGAGGAATTAATAAAGATTTCAATGAAAGCAAAGCGGTTGCTAAAAATAAAAACGTTATATCTGTTTTTCCCAGTTTAACTCTCCTCGCAAAATCATTTCTTATATTTTCACAATCCTCTATAGCCGCTTTGAATTCGTCAGCACTTAGAATATCTTCTAAGAAAACATCTTCAGAAAATTCCTTCTCGGCTTCTGATACTATAAGATCCCAATCTCTTATTTTTAACCGCTCTTTATCATAAACCTCTTGCTTCTTTTCTTTTAGTTTTTTTAATTCGGATCCATAACCTAATTGTTGTAATAATCGCTCACTTGAAGAAATGGAATTATCTAAATCCCTTTTCATTTCATCATTCTTGTTAAATAAAATATATTCCTCTTTCTCGTGCATTTTGATAACTTTGTTTATTTGTAGTTCTTTTTTTGAATAATCATATCTACTCATTTTAATCAAAAACTATATTGCTCTTTGCCTAAATCAGCTCCGAGGTCTTTTATTGCTTGTTGAAGCAGAATATTAATTCCGGTAAGATAATCAATTCTTTTCTTACAAGAATTGGCTTCAGCATTTAGTGCTTTGATAATCGCATTGTGTTTTTTTAACGCTTCAATGTATAGACTTTCTTTTTCTTCTTTTAATTTTTCCCTTTTTTTCATTGCCGCAATTCCAACACCAGCAGCAGCCAACGCTGCAACAGGAGCAGCCAAAACAAAGACACCAGCCACCATGCCTCCGCCAACTAAAGCACCAGCAGTAGCTAACCCTGAGGTTATTCCAGCAGCCGATAAACCAGATACTCCCAATCCCCATAATGCGCCAAAAGAAACAGCACCACCAATCCCAGCACCTAATGCGCCACTAACAACCTCTGAAAGAGGGCTATC
>CAYYNI010000250.1:0-2961 GCA_964472765.1 uncultured Thermotogaceae bacterium
AATCCCAATACATGTGAATCCACATGGGATTAACCGGTAAAGCTACCAGTTTGTCACGCTTATAGGTTTTAGGAAGTTCCGGTATTACCGGTTCTCCAGGGGTAATCTTCTGTTGATGAGATCCTGCGCCTGAAATGAGTGGCGAATCTTTAGCCTGTTCGGCTTCCATGTGCCTGACAAGCGAGCGTTGGATTCTGTCCTCCAATTCATTTTTTTTCATGTTCCGTTTAAAAGATATGCCCATTTTTTTTGCTATTTTCCTCAATTCAAAAATTCTCGGTTCGCTTCTGAGCAATTTCCTTATTTTTTCCATAGATGTGGGATCAATCTCTTTGATGAATTCAGTGGTCAACGATTGAACCAATTCCTTCTTTCGCATCTTATAATAGCCCTTTATTTCCCTGGATTTGGCTATTTCCTTCAGCTCATTCACAGTCTTTTCAGAAAGACTCTTAGTGCTCCACATTATCTTGCCTCCCCGGTTGATTAAAATATATGATTATTCCTTCATTAATGTTAATGGTAATCATCGACGATACAGCAACATTGCTTAGAGCAATCGTTTGCATACGTAAAAGCCTGCCTTTTTCCAGGTTATATTTAAATCCTTTTAAGGTAAAACCTTCCACAACCTTGCTGATTGCCAAAAACGACCATCTTGAACCCGGATTAGTACGAAGAAAGTTTTCTGAAGGCCCTTTGAATACACCCATACGACAGTTTTCTGATATAATGGTCATCCTCAGGCCAAACGTCATACCTCTTATTAAAAAGGGAAGACATGAAAATGTTTGATCCATTCTCCCACCAAGAACGCCGAATAAGCATACTTCATAGAATCCCAGATCTCGAACAAAATCAATAGCTGCCTCCATATCCAAATAATCTTTATCACAAGGAAAAAAGAGTTGTTTTTTGGATTGAAGAGCATACCATTGATAGGAATCTAGATCACATGAATCCATGTCCCCAAGTACAATATCCGGTACCAGTTTGAGTGAATGAAAGGCATTTAACCCACCGTCTACGGCCACACAATATCCGCCTGCGTCTTTTAGTTCACCGATTTGACTCATTTCTTTCGGAGTCAAAGGGTATCCTCCCACAAGTATCGCTAATCGTTTTTGCAAAAAAACCTCCGGGATTTACACTGATTTTGGAAGAATTTAACCGATTTAGGTGGAATAAGAACCGTATTTCATACAATTACTACATATATCATCTATTTTTGTTAAAATATCTCACCTTTAAATTGTATTATACACCATTTACAATAAATGTCAACACACGACATTTTTAGACTGCAACCTATGTATTAAAAAAAAAGAGGGAATTACCCCCCTTTTTTACTTTATGAAAAGACTAATGAAAGAATACCGATAATCCAACAATAGAAGCCAAAATACTTGAGTTTTTTAGCCTTGGTCAGGAACCTAAGGATCCAGAGTGCGAAAAAACCTGAAACAGACGCAAATAGAAAGCCCACCCATCCGCCTTGTGATTGTGTGATCTGATTAATTTTCAATAACGTGCCACCCAAGATCACCGGGATAGATAGCAAAAATGAAAACTTAAAGGCGTCTTCTCTTTTAAGGCCTACAAGTAGAGAGCCAAAGAGTGTTAAACCACTTCTGGATAAACCCGGAACAATAGCTACCGCTTGAAACAGGCCGATAATGAAGGCCTTCTTTATTCCAACTTCTTTAAAATCTATTTGGTCCTTTTGGAACCGATCTGTTAAAAAAAGCAGCAACCCTGTTATGATGAGTGAGATACCAATTACCCAGTTGGAAGTCAAATAAGCTTCTAAAAAATCTTCCAATAAAAGCCCTACTATCGCTGCAGGAATCGTTCCGATGATAAGTGAAACGAAAATCTTCCAGGAATCTATATTTTTTGACAACATTCCTTTTAGAATATTCCAAATATCCTTCCAGAAAAAAAAGACAACGGCAATAAGCGTTCCGAAATGCAAAAGAACGACGTAATCTGTTCCGAAATTCATCTGAAAAAGGTTCCGGAATAAAAATAAGTGCCCGGAACTCGAAACAGGAAGAAATTCTGTGGTTCCTTGAATCAGTCCTGTACTAAAAGATTGGATGAAATGATCCATATATAGATTATAGTTTCTCGCAAACGGCTTTGATCAAAGCGGAAATCTTGATACCGGTTTTTCTGGCAACCTCAATGACTTCTTCCGCTGTCAATGGCTGAAGATCGTCACCAACCGCCTTGTCTGTTATTGCAGATAAACCAACCACTTTGATGCCGCCATGAGCGGCGCAAATGGCTTCAGGAACACTGGACATGCCAATGGCATCCCCGCCCATATGGCGGAACATCTTCAATTCAGCCGGTGTTTCAAAGTTTGGCCCAGAAACTGCAACGTAAATGCCTTCGTATAATGATTCGCCTATTTCCCTTGCTGTTTCTAACACCAGTTTTCTGAGTTCAGTCTGATAAGCATCAGACATATCCGGAAAACGAGGTCCCCAATCATCGATGTTCTGCCCAATCAACGGGTTATCACCCGTCATGTTGATGTGATCTTTAATCAGCATTGGAACGCCGATTTCAAAATCGGGGTTTAATCCTCCGGCTGCATTGGTGATGAACAGGTATTCCACGCCCATCATTTGCATGACTCTAACGGGAAAAGTTACCGTTTTCATATCATACCCTTCGTAATAATGAAAACGGCCGTTCATTAAGACGATATCGTTTTTTCCCAATTTGCCAAAAACCAATTCGCCCTTATGTCCGGGAGCGGTTGATAGGGGGAATTCAGGAATATCAGAATAGTTAAAAACCTTTTTATTCTCTAATTCATCCGCAATGCCTGATAACCCTGAACCCAGGATGATTCCTATTTTTGGTGTTTCAACCAATTGTTCTTTTAAAAAAGCGGCTACGGTTTCTACTGTTTTTTTGTAGTCTTTTTGGCTCATTTGATTTCACCTC
>CAYYNI010000251.1:0-2915 GCA_964472765.1 uncultured Thermotogaceae bacterium
GTTTATCGTTGTGGTGCCATCGGTTGCCATTAAAGAGGGTGTGGTTAAATCCATCGAGATGATGCGAGAGCATTTTAAGCTCCTGTACAATAACGTTCCTTTCAATGCCTTTGAATACCAGTCTAAAAATATCGAACAGATCCGGGCTTTTGCCACCGCCGATACGATTCAGCTCATGATCATGACGGTGCAGTCGTTTAACAAGGATACGAATATTATCAACCGGGAGCATGAAAAAACAGATGGTTTTAAGCCTTTGGAATTTATCAAAGACACCCGTCCCATTGTCATTGTGGATGAACCGCAGTCTACCATGAGCACCAAAAAGGCTAAAGATGCCGTGGATTCGCTTAATCCCCTTTGTGCCATCGGGTACTCTGCCACCCATCGGGATAAACAGAACATGGTCTTTCGTCTGGATGCCGTGGATGCCTATCAGCGCCAATTGGTCAAGCAGATTGAAGTGGCCAGTGTATTGGCTCAGGACAATCATAATCAGGCTTACATGGTTCTTGAGAAGGTCAAGAGTACGAAGGCCAACCTATCCGCAAAAATGAAAATCGATGTGCTCGAAAAAGGAAAGATCAAGCGGAAGAGTGTGGAGCTGAGAAAGGGGACGGATTTATTTGAACTCTCCGGAGGGCGAGAAGTGTACAGCGGGTATATTGTACAGGAGATTTATGCCGGTAAAGGGGAAGAGTATGTGGATTTCACCAACGGGAAGTTTATCTCTTTAGGGCAGACCATAGGCGATATTGATGATGATGCCCGAAAACGACTGCAAATCAGCAAGACTATCGAAGAGCATTTGGATAAAGAGTTGAGGCTCAACCCCAAGGGCATTAAAGTCCTTTCGTTGTTTTTTATTGACCGAGTCGAAAATTACCGGACTTACGATGAAGAGGGCAATCCGGGTAAAGGCAAATACGCCCAGTGGTTTGAAGAGGCATTTAAACGGTTGATGGCAAAGCCAAAATATCAATCGCTTTTAAAAGATCAGAATATCGATAGGCTGGCTGAGTCGGTTCATAACGGGTATTTCGCCAAAGATAAAAAAGGAAATCTAAAAGATACCAATGGAAATACGGCGGCTGATGAGGATGTTTATAATTTGATCATGAAAGATAAGGAAAAACTGCTGAGTTTTTCTTCTCAATTAAAATTCATTTTTTCTCATTCCGCTTTGAAAGAGGGGTGGGATAATCCCAATGTCTTTCAAATCTGTACGTTGAACGAAACCATTTCAGAAATTAAAAAGCGTCAGGAAATCGGACGTGGCTTACGAATTGCGGTAGACCAAAACGGAGAACGTCGGCACGGTTTTGAGATCAACACGCTTACGGTCATGGCCAATGAATCTTATGAGGAATTTGCCAAAAAACTTCAAAATGAACTGGAAGAGGAAGAGGGGATTCATTTCGGTATGGTTGAGGCCCATTCGTTTGCCAATATCACACGAAAAGATGCCAATGGTAAGCCTGTTTATCTCAATCAGAAAAAGTCTGAGGAAATATTGGAACATCTCAAAGATAACGGCTATGTGGATGCATCCGGTAAGGTAACCGATAAGCTCAAGATCGATTTAAAGACAGGAGAAGTGTCTTTGCCGGAGGGATTGGAGGACTGCAAACCTCAAATCCTGAAAACCCTGCAACGCATTGCCGGAGATTTGAACATCAAAAATGCCGATTTGCGGGTAGAAGTAAAGCTTAACAAAAAACGCTATTTAAGCCCGGAGTTTAAAGCACTGTGGGACAAGATCAAACACAAGACCACCTATTCGGTGGACTATGACAGCCAAGACTTGATCGATCGTTGTGTAACTAAAATCCAGGAAGAACTGAGAGTGGATCGAGAAAAGCTATTATACAGTAAAGCTACCCTGCGAATCAACGAGGGGGGAAGTGTTGCAGAGGAAACCGAAAAATACGGTGTAACGGTTAAAGAGTCGCATTACCCACTCCCGGATGTTCTTACTTATTTACAAAACGAAACCAATCTTACCAGAAGAACTTTGGTGGAAATACTGATCAAGAGTAATCGTTTAGAGTCGTTTAAAGCCAATCCACAGAAGTTCATGGATGAGACGGGGCGAATCATTCAATCGGTATTGAACCAGTTTATTGTGGATGGCGTCAAGTACCAAAAGATTGGAGATGCCTACGCTCAAGAACTTTTTGAAAATGAAGAGTTATTTGGGTATTTAAAACGCAATATGATTGAAAGTGATAAGTCTGTGTATGATCATGTGGTTTACGATTCAGACAACGAGGCCGCCTTTGCGGCGGGCTTAGAATCGAACAGCCGAGTCAAAGTCTATGCCAAACTCCCGGACTGGTTCAAGATCGAAACCCCTATCGGCACTTATAATCCCGACTGGGCAGTACTGTTTGAGAAAGATGGAGATGAGCGTCTGTATCTCGTGGTAGAAACCAAAGGGAATCTTCAAGATGACGCTTTAAGAACCACAGAAAGGCTGAAGATAAAATGTGGAGAAAGACATTTTCAGGCGCTTCAAACAGGTGCTCGCTTTGAGAAAGCGGATGATTATAATGCGTTTGTTGTGAGATTGTGAGGGAATGTGTTTTTATGAAAGAATATCCATTATAATTTATCTTTACAGGAAGCGAAGGATAGTTCTGCTATTGATAACATTAGAACAAAGGAAAAATAAGATCATCTTCTCCAGACTGTAAGGACTGACCATGCTTGGGAAGAATGGGTGCTTTATATGTTTAATGGAATAGAGTAGATTAGAAAGCCAGAAATGCGGTTAGTCTTTGGTTAAAAACATTCTAAATGGTGGAATAATATTTGGAGATATTATTCTATAGGATGTGAGGATGATGAAAAGTCTTCAAGGTTTTAAAGAAAGAAGTGACGGTGAAAGAGGCTATTATACACCAGAAGTTATG
>CAYYNI010000252.1:0-2913 GCA_964472765.1 uncultured Thermotogaceae bacterium
TCTTGATTTCACTTGAAAGGCTCTTGTTGCCCATCCTGTCTTAAATATGCACTTATTATATCATTGATATAACGTTTATACAACATTTTTCTGCACCTTTGATGTGTTCACAATTGAATGAAATCATACCACCCTTCGTATATCATCACCATTGCCATAGTGTCCAGTTCGCAATATTTTAGTAGCGCTTTTTGTATTTCCGCCCTCTCATAATCTGTCATTTCTTCAAATTGCATCTTTGCATATGCCGTCATAGCGGCCCCACCATTTTTTATTTCGTCACTTTCATTTAAAAGAAAATATTCCTCTTTTTTTAGATCTCCAAACATTTTCGGCAGTAGTAAGTAAGGATCAATCACATGCCCCTTCTCATATTCAATCCATTTCCAATTCTTATAATTCAGGCTTGTAATACCATTCGCTGCCCCGTAAATCGGTTGACTATATTTTTTTTGTAAGTATTCAGAACTATTCAACATTGCCGGCAACACTTGCTTTATTGAATTGGATCCTTTCGTTGCAGGGTCAAAATAATATCTCTTAACAAGCTCTAACATATCAATCATGTTTCTTTCTCCGACCCATTGATCATTTTGCCTGCTTATTGAGTGCGTGATTGTACGGATAAAATCACACAACTCATCCTTATTGGGAATTTCAGAAGTTGCATCCACTAATTGCGTGTATATGAGATTCAAAAATGTATTCTCATGGGCAGCATAACGAAATATACTTCCATTATCCTGAGACAGCTCTCGTTCCAAATGTCTTATAAATTCGAAATTTGGAAAAAAACCCGGTGTGGTATTAATATACTGCCCTCTATGCTCGATTTTCCCATCCTTTTGGACAACATGATGCGAATATTGAAATGCGATTCCTTCATATGGATGTCTTCCCTTGTTAAAGGGAATTGCCACCATTGTGGTCTCGAAATCGATGAAATGAAGCGGATATACCCAACTATCCATTTCTCTTTTGAGATTTTCTTTATCAATCCATACTGAATGATCATCTGTCTGTGCTTTTTGCACTTGTAACCATTGCCGTTCACTACTTGAAATTCCCGGCTTCGCATCACTTTTCGGAATAATATCTGCTTCAGTTATTTCAGACAATTTAATACACCCACTATGTAAATAATCATCTTTTTTTCGGAAATTCCAAATATCAAATATATTCGGTTGTTGGAAATCATCATCATTCCATGAATAAAATTCTTTCCAACACTCTTTAAAACCGCTCTTTATATCGGCTTTCTCCTCTTCATCCGATGCCTTGAATTCACAATTTGCACAGGCTGCTGAAGGAATTGGGAGTATTTTTATATCGTGTTTATAATGATCCGCCAACATAGCTACATATTCATCAAATTTCAAGGAACCATCTATGCCATACATCTGTCGATAGATGATATCGCAGCACTTATCTACATTTATTTGACAAAGGATTGGATTTGATAAATCCTGAATCGATAGATTCTCTGAAACCTTAACTTGCTTTCTTCCCTCTTTATTTATAACAATTTTAAACTTTTGATTTAAACCGTCTGTCGGGCATTTTGACTGTTTATTGGCAACCATTAAAAATGCAGAAATACAGTACTCTGGTTTTGCTTGCTGAAGCACATATTTTTGAAAAGCCGCATCTAAAATATATGGTTTCCATTTTGAATCAATTTCGCCTCTGCTGTTTATAAAGGCGTTTTCATCTTTCTGTTCAATTGATTTTGCTTTAACTTCAATCAATTCAATTTGATTATCATCTTTTTTTAAAATATCAATTCGTATAAAACAATCACGATAGCAAATAGCTGCTTCAAAAATAATTACCTGTTTTTGTTTCAGCAGATCTTCCGTTTGGCGTAATGCTTTCTCATTATCAAGTGTATCAATATTATATCCGCCCGGGAAATACTGCTTCGCCAGCTCCCCAACTTGAAAACCGCCTTCGGCCAGTGCCTCTAAAAAATCATCTTGCAATTTTTGATTTGCATATTCTGGTTTTCCATCATAGAATAATTTTGTCGGACACTCCGAAGCCAATTTAAAACGTGATTTAGTCAAATATCTTCTCTTCATAATAAGCACATCCTTTCCGACCACTTTATATTTTCATAGTTCGGCATCGGTATATCATCCGGTACTTCTGATTGTGAATTATTTACATTCCACAAAAATAATAAAAACTCCCAATTTATTCCGATAAACGCCTTCCTTCCAAATGGTTGTTTTAAGAAGTCAATAAGTCCTTTTCTTTGCCTTGCATCAAGTTTTGTATTTATACTGTTTAAATTAATATATTCTGCAGATTCAATTTTAATGCAGCATTCATTCTCCCTGTCTTTGTTTCTGTTAAATACATGAAAATGCGGAGTAGCATCCGGCTCGTCTGACCAAATAATAATTTCAATATTAATTTCGGTAGTTCCTACCCTAATTGTATCATATGTTATTACTCTCGTATTAAGTGCTATGCACAACTTGCGTGTTTTTCTTCAGTAATATAAGACATTTTACCATCGATCACTTTAACAAGGATTTATTAGGCAGAGATAGGTGAACCTTTTTTCTTATTGCTACTATAAGCCAAAACGCTGCTCAAAATCGATTCTATGCTTATTCTTCAATCAGTGAATGTGATAAAAAAAAATAATCTGATTTAGTATTTAGATAAAGCTAATTTCAAAATTATTATGGTTATCATTATTGGCCAATGCTTGCACCAGCTTAATGAATATATGAATTTATTATTCTTGCGGATTAATTTTACCTTTAGTTATAACCAAAACTACAGCAGACAAAACTACTGTACCGATTCCGACAGCGGTTTTTAAATGCTGGGCTCTTTTCCCGATACAATTTTCACACAGCTTTTTCTTTGACCCCTCCGGAAGAGGTCTTTTGCATTTTT
>CAYYNI010000253.1:0-2910 GCA_964472765.1 uncultured Thermotogaceae bacterium
AAATCATCCCGATGATGAGCGGTAACCACCCAATTTCCCTGATATGCTTTTTTTATATTCTGCAAAGCCTGAAGTCTTTCTTCTCTTGCCACCTGTTCCAAACTTCGTTTGGCTCCTGCTTGCTGTTTTAACATTTTTACATCAATCGTTGCAGAAAAAAACAGCACGTCTTTTTTTTCACAAAACGCTTTCAACCATTCTTGTTCTTGAACAGACTCCGGCCTTATTCCATGATTGACATTGGCCACACAAAACGATAGGCTCATTTGTTCACGAAGTGTAAGAAATAAATTCAGCAGAACCATGGAGTCCATTCCGCCGGAAATGGCAAGAACGAATTTGTCACTTTGAAAGGTATGTTCTTTGATAAAAGAAAAAAGGTTCTCTGAGAACCTTTTTTCTAAATTGGTATTCGTTTGTTCATTCATAAAAATTCTCCATTGGAGCCAGTGATAGGATTTGAACCCACGACCTGCTCATTACGAATGAGCCGCTCTACCAGCTGAGCTACACTGGCGCTCTGATTACTTGTGTATTCTACCAGAAATAATGCCTCTTTTCAAGTAGCTTGTGAAAAAATAATGATGGTTAGCTTGGAATTTCTTTTTCATCTAAACCGGTCTCATGGCTGTATTGAACAACAATCTGTTGTGGTTTCGTTGACAAAAAACACTATATGTTGTATAATGAGGGACATTACAGGTGAAAAAGGGGGGCTTTTTTATGAATTCCGCTTCTATACTGGGGATAAAGAAACGCAACGGTAAAATCGAGAATTTTCAGATAGACAAGATTCAAAAAGCAATACAAAAGGCATTTGAGGCAACTCAATCCGTTTACAACGAAGACATTCTGCAATTGTTGGCGCTCAGGGCAGTTTCTAAATCTCAGAATCAAATGGAAAAGGGTGTCATAGACATCGAAATTCTTCAGGACAATGTGGAAGTTGTTCTTGAAGAATCAGGATTTACAGAAGTTGCAAAGGCTTACATCATTTATAGAAAGCAACATCAAAACATTAGAGAATTAACCAAAGACATGTTAAATTTTTCCGCTACGGTGAATGATTATTTAGAAAAAGCGGATTGGCGTGTTAAAGAAAACAGCACCGTTTCCTATTCAATCGGCGGTTTAATCCTTCACAACAGCGGAACAGTGATTGCCAATTACTGGTTAAACGAGCTCTACGATGAAGAGATTGGTCGTGCGCACAAAAACGGCGATATGCACATTCACGATTTATCCATGCTATCCGGATATTGTGCGGGATGGAGTCTGCGACAGCTGATTGAACAAGGTCTTGGCGGCGTTACAGGAAAGATTACCAGTGCCCCCGCAAGGCATTTATCCACCTTAGCCAATCAAATGGTCAATTTTTTGGGCGTGCTTCAAAATGAATGGGCAGGCGCTCAAGCGTTTAGCTCGTTTGACACCTATTTGGCGCCTTTCGTTAAAACAGATAATTTATCATACAAAGAAACTAAGCAGGCCATTCAATCCTTTGTGTTCGGGGTGAACACGCCTAGCAGATGGGGAACTCAGTCGCCTTTTTCAAATATCACGCTGGATTGGGTTGTTCCGGAGGATTTAAAATCGTTACCGGCCATCATTGGCGGTAAACCACAGGCGTTTACTTACGGTGACTGTCAGGCGGAGATGGACATGATCAATAGAGCCTTCATCGAAGTGATGCTGGAAGGGGATTATGCCGGAAGGGGATTCCAATATCCTATTCCCACATACAATATCACCCGTGATTTCGATTGGGACAACGAAAATGTTCCGCTGCTTTTTGAAATGACCGCAAAATACGGAACGCCATACTTTCAGAATTTCATCAATTCGGATTTGAATCCATCGGATGTCAGGAGCATGTGTTGCCGTCTTCAGTTGGACAAACGAGAACTGCGTCGACGAGGAGGGGGTCTGTTCGGGTCGGATGAATTCACAGGATCTATCGGTGTGGTAACCCTGAATCTTCCGAGAATGGCTTATTTAAGTGAAAACGAGGACGATTTCTTCCGAATGCTTGAAAGAAACATGGGTATTGCCAAAAGAAGTTTGGAAATCAAGCGAAGGGTCATAGAAAAACTGAATGACTTTGGTTTGTATCCCTATACCAAACATTATTTAAAGGATTTTGACAATCATTTTTCAACCATCGGTTTGGTAGGGATGAATGAGGCATGCCTCAATGCCAGATGGCTTAAAAACACTATCGATCATGAAGTGTCATTAGCGTTTGCCAAAAAAGTGTTAGACACCATGCGAGAAAAGCTCGCTGATTTTCAGGAGGAAACCGGAAATCTTTACAATCTGGAAGCCACTCCTGCCGAATCCACTTCCTATCGTCTGGCAAAGCATGACAAAGAAAGATACCCGGATATTATCACAGCGGGGATTGACACGCCGTTTTACACCAATTCATCCCATCTTCCGGTTAATTTCACCCATGATGTGTTCACGGCTTTGGATATTCAGGAATCATTACAGACCAAATATACAGGAGGAACCGTTTTTCACACCTTTTTAGGAGAAAGAATACAAAATTGGGAGACAACCAGAGCGTTAGTCAAAAAAATTGCAGAAAATTATAGAATACCGTATTTCACACTTTCGCCTACTTATTCCATTTGCCCGGATCATGGATACATCGCCGGAGAAGTTTACACCTGCCCTATTTGTTCCAAGCCCACTGAAACTTATTCCAGGATAACCGGTTATTACAGACCTGTGCAACATTGGAATAACGGTAAACAGCAGGAATTCAAACAACGGCAAACCTATTCATTCAAAGAAGGTGTGAAGGATGAAATTCGCAGGGATAGAGAAGTTGAGCCTGACAGATTATCCGAAGAAAGTAGCGACAACGGTATTTACATCCGGGTGCAACTTTAATTGTAAGTATTG
>CAYYNI010000254.1:0-2883 GCA_964472765.1 uncultured Thermotogaceae bacterium
CTTCCAACAAAATCATGAAGATGACTCCTTCAAGCATTTTCAATACATCAAATGCCATCAACTACGCATACCTGTATCTACTCTACCCTATAACGAAGGAGAAGTACAACAAAGCCTATTACGCATTCCCAAAGATTGTGGCTAAGGGGAAGAGGCTGCTTAAGATGGTACCTGAGAAGGATACGGGGCAAAAGGGAGATATTGAGCTGATAAACAAGTGGGCGGAAGCTCTTGGAATAGAAGATTGGTTCGTTTGGAGGAAATTCTAAGGAGGCAAATTCCAATGGCCACGAGAATATTGCACTGCGGAAAGAATACAGAAAATTACGATATATGCCTCAAGGACAAAATTGCGGGGTTCACGATGCGTGTGGCTGAAGAAGGAGACCTTGTATACTTTGCTTTGCGCTTGGATAAGGAAAGAAAGACCGTATCCGGCGCAAGGGGTGTTTTGGATGCTCCGACAGATAAGAAACCCTGGGACGATGCGGAACGCTATGTCCAATGTTTTACGGTAAAGGATATGCAATTCTGCGATCCAATTGATCTGTCAGAACTGAAAACGGTTGTGGGTAAGCTGTGGTCGATCAAGTACATGCAATCCCCAAAGCCTATCCGTGAAGAAGAGAGTTGCGAGCTTTTGGATTCCCTCTTCAATGAAAACAGAGTAAACCAACCCATTTATTTCACAGAAGAGAAGGAAAAAGATACGTCAGAGTATGTCGAAGATGAAGAGAATCACATAACGGGAGAAGCCGCTCTCAAAAGTGATACCACAACTTGTTCGAATACCGTTGCCTGGGAAGACGAAAAAGAGGCAGAAGAGGAAATTCAAGAAGACGCTATAAACATCATGGGGACCTTCCAAACCATAAAATTCAAGAATGAAACCGATCAGATTCAAGGCCTGGAGCCCCTCGTAAACAAAAACTTCTACAACCTATTCAAGAATATCAGTGAGGAACGTTCCATCTTCATACCCGAGAACAGGCTATTTAAGACTTCCGGCGTTCAAAATAAACTGAATGAGAACATCAAGCAGGTCAGCGGGATACCGGATGCACTTCTGCTTATATTCCACCCGGAGGATGCGGTTCCGATACAGGTCAACCTCATTGAATACGAGTGTTACGGAGAAAACAAGCTGAAATCCATCGACAAATTCCGCTATTTGAACGGACACATCATCCCTCAGTTGATGCGTTTCGCTTCTTCTTTCAGTATCGTTACAGATAGGGAGATCAGAAGGAGGACCATAGAGGACTGGAATAACAAGATCATTGAACTTGTGTACAATGATGAGAATATCAAACAGCGCATTACGGAATGGATGGATACTCTCTATCATAGAAATATGCCTGAAACAGTCTTCAGGGATTTTGAGAAGTGTCTTGTTGAATCTTTCCAAAACAATATCCGCATCATGCTGGTCATCGATGAGTTTACTTCGGAGCAAAAGGACACGCTGACCAATATCATTAATTCTTTCAGAATGGAAAACGATACGGGGGTCGGGTTTGTAGGATACATCGTGAGGCTTCATCAGAAGATTGATATCTTTAGTCCTGAAGAAGAGTTTGCACTTTCGATTGAATAAGTTAAATTATTTGGAATTTAATGATGATGTTTTTTCCTGAATTTTTGCGCTGCTCCAGAATATATTTTTTCCAAAGCTTCCTTATTTTGATCTCGTTCAAGAAAAACAATTTGAACACATTCTTCAACAGTAAATAACTGAATAGGCATATGGAATCTTTCCATAGCTTCAAATAGCGATATTTTCAATTCCGCATCTGAATACCCTAGTATATTTTGACAATCAACAATCCGTGAAATGATTCCTGGAGGTATAGTGGCCATTGATTTCTCATATGGGAAGAAGTTCTCAAGACGTATATCATATTCTGGGTCAAAATTGTTCCCCACACCACTAAGATCTATAAAAACCACTTCTGCCAAAAGACCAAGTACGTTTTTTGTTTTGTTCTCCTCACGAAGAAATTCAGCCATTTGAAATCTGCAGTTTCTATATAAACCAAAATCGTTGTCTGAAGAGAGTTTTACGCAGCGTTTGTTTAGATATCCCCATATTTTGTCACGATATGGCATAATAGGTGGCTTATGAACTAATTTGTTTAATAGCCAAATATCCAAATCCTCAATATTATGGCGATGAATGTACGGCACATAGGCTCCATTCTTCAATTCAGTTTTCCCCAATTCTGTCAAAGCGTACGTCCGACGTGGGAATAGTTTTTCCAGATCACTTTCAGGGATTGACTCCAATGCCCTTTCCACAAGCTCCGCCTTTTTACCAGTTCTCTTTAAGTTGTAAGATTTTAATAACTCCTTTATTTCTACAACTTTTTGTTTCTGAAGTACCGTTTTAAACCCTCCAACTTTCAAAAATCCCCTTTCTAACAAGGAATTTAAAAGTGCTTGGACATTTTTAACCCCATACTGGTACAACCAAAACTGTTGAAAGGAATTCCTGTCGATGTAATACTTACTCGCATAATCCAAAGCAAGAATCTCATGTGGATACAAACCGTGCTCACTTGGAATGGCTTTTTTGACCAACCCATCCAATTGTGGAATATCCGGAGTTGAGTTGTCACCCATTGATATAGTTAAGGTGATATCTTTTTTATTAGTATCAAAACTCCTTTGTTTTTTTCCTTGGTTAAATATTTTTTTGAGTGTATTAAGCAGTCCCATTTCTTAACACCTCATCTCCCCTTTATTAGATATAAAATAATATCACAAACATGAGGAGTTTATGTTAACGCCTTTCCAAAAAAATCAACAACAAAATCATTCCATTCTCCTTCATATTATAAGCTCACTCTAAGTTAGAACGGTTATAGTAGAGCTGTAAAACCA
>CAYYNI010000255.1:0-2880 GCA_964472765.1 uncultured Thermotogaceae bacterium
GATAAGGGTCGATGATGCGCTTTTCTGAAAGACCGGAAGGCTTCTGATAACAAATGATCAGTTTTTTGCTGTAAGCGATGGCTTTTGTGATTATTTCCTCAAAATCTGATGTGTTAATCTGAAAGTGTTCTTTTCTTCCTCTTTGTTCACCGGCTATTTTTTGAAAAAGGTTGGATAATTCCATTGAATTTTTACCTGGCAGCAAGGCATATTGGGAAGCCAGGTATTCCAATCGGTCTTTTTCGTCATCCCGGAGAAAGTACAGGGGTAACGAAAAGGAATCGGTGTATTCATAGCCACCTTTGGATCGGTTGTATTCAACCGGGGCATCTAAGGAATACCTGAGATAATCCACGTCTCTGAGAGCTTGTCTGCTGGATATCTCGAATGTCAGGGAAATATCCTTACAATTAGGATATTCTTGTTTTAAAAGCCGTTCATGAAACCATTTGATACGATGTAACTGTCCCATTATTTATTACGCTTATCTTCCGAAATATTTGAGGAGCTGAATTTCTTTGCCGCCTCTCGCACTTTTTGGCTGTTTTTTTCCTGGCAAATCAGAATGCCTTCATGTGTTTCCACTACGATCAAACCGTCACATCCCCCGATAACGGCGATCTTTTTCCCCGTTTCCGATCGGATATAAACGTTGTCCGAGTCGATCAAACAGATGTTTTCAGAATTGTTTGAAGGCCCCTCCATTTCTTTAATGGATTCCCAGCTTCCCAGATCAGACCAATCTAAAGAAATGGGCATGATCCGGACATTTTCAGATTTCTCCATCAAGGCATAATCGATGCTGATGGCAGGTACTTGTTCGTAATGTATTTTTAGGCTGTTTGAATCCAGAGGATTCATACCGATCAAGGCGTTGTAAACATCCGGGGAATGGGCAAGCATTTGTGTTAAAAAGGTTTTCTTTGTCCATAGAAACATACCGCTGTTCCAATAATAATTTCCCGTTCTGATATATTTTTCAGCCATAGTCCTTTCAGGCTTTTCATGAAATTTCAGAACGGTATAAACGGATTCGCCTACTTTCTCCCCTATTTCGATATAACCGTAACCCGTTTCAGGCCGTTTGGGTTGAATGCCAAAAGTGAACAATCCATTCTGGGTTTTTACGACAGTTTCTGCCTGTCGTATGTATGTCCAAAAAACTTCCTTTTCGCTTATTTTATGATCGGCTGGAAGGACCAGGATGGGCGAAGTGTTTTTTGCTAAAAGGGTACCGGTGAAGCATGCCGCAGCGGTATTTTTTCGAAAAGGTTCTCCCAGGATGTTTTCTTCAGGTATTTCCGGGATCTCTTGGATGGTTTGCTCTCTCGTTTGATGAGAAGTCACGACATACACATCCTGTGGGATAACTTCTCCCGTCAAACGCTCGAAAGTATGCCGAATCAGTGATTTTCCACCAAACAGTTTTAGAAACTGTTTCGGTGTTTTGGATGTGGAAAGGGGCCAAAACCGTTCACCACTTCCCCCGGCTAATATAATAACTTGCATATGCGTCACCTCGTTTTTTTCATTACACATTAATTTTACCACATACCAAACTCTATACCCCCTAAAAGCAATTGTTCGCACTTGTTTTTCGTTTTCATTTGACAAATAGATTTTTTTGTGATATAAATAATCCAACAAAACTGAAGGAGAACGATAATGGTTTTCGATAAAGGCTTAATCGAGAATTTTAATAATGCATATTTTTATTTTTATTGGCAAGTGCCCTCTTGGAGGAACTTGTCGGTTTTGACGTAGAAGAAGAAAACCACAGGTAGATCTTAAGAGGGCATCCGAAAAAGGGTGCCCTCTTTTTTTTATTTTTTACTTTTAAAAATCCGGAGGTAATGAAGATGAAAAAGCACCTGGCAATTCTCGTTTTGATGGCTATTGTTTTAACGGTTGGTTTGTCTATGTACAGGATCGGTATGACGGCGATAGTAGAGCACCCGGCGCTTGATGCCGTTCGGCAGGGGATTTTAGATCAGTTGGGGGCATACGGTTTACGCATTGGCGAGGACTTTGAAGAACTTTATCAGACGGCACAGGGTGATATGAATACCGCAGTTTTGATAGCCAAACAGTTTTCCGAAAGCAACTTGAATTTGGCCGTGGGTATTTCAACCCCCTCTGCACAAGCCTGTGCCAATGCCATGAGGGATATTCCCGTAGTTTTTTCCGCCGTTACCGATCCCGTTGGTGCTTCGCTCATTGAGAACTTGGGTAAAAACAACTCGAATGTCTGCGGTATCAGCGACATGACACCCGTCAGGACGCAAATCCGCTTGATGAAATTAATCATGCCTGAAGCTCAAACAGTCGGCATCATTTACAACTCCAGTGAAGCCAACAGCGTTTCCATTAGAAATTCAGCCAAAGAAACGTGTGATGAGTTGGGTATGGATTTGGTGGAAATCATCGGCAGCAACACTTCTGAAATGATCAATGCCTTAAATGCGGTTGTGTCAACGGTTGACTTTATTTACATCGGAACGGATAACACAGCAGCATCCAGTATTGCAGCCATCTCTAAGAGCGCAAAGACTGTCCGTACGCCTATCATGGCCGGTGATATTGATATTGCAAGAGGTGGCGGTGTCGTTGGTTTTGGATTCGATTATTATCATGCTGGTCTGGAAACCGGAGAGATCGTTTATCAACTTTTGACAGGTGTCCCTGTTTCTCAAATTGAATCCCGGTTGATCAGCGCAGACTCTTTGATCCTCTATGTCGATTTGGATCTTGCAGACGAGATCGGGCTTGAAATTCCGGAAAATGTTATGACAAGGGCGGATATAATCGTTGAAAATGGTCTTGAAAAAGAGATGAATCAATGATTGCAATCATCGAGCAAGGCATTATTATTGGCATTAC
>CAYYNI010000256.1:0-2880 GCA_964472765.1 uncultured Thermotogaceae bacterium
TCATTTTGTTCACCTCCAGGTTTAAGACCGGTGGGGTCAAAATCTCGACCCCCATTTTATAAAACCTCCCCTACACTCACCTAGGTCATGCGCATACAGACACATGTTCGATCGTTTGCCCAATGACTGGGTTTTCACGCAGAATATATTCCTTTAAATACGGTATTTGAATGTAAGAAGAAATTGAATACCAGTGATGATGGGTGGTTTGAACGATGAAAAAGAGATATGGTTAAGATAATCGTTTGTGAAATTTTTCGCTTTATAATCTGAGATGGTAGGCGCATATATTTAGTCTCTTGTTAAAAAAGTTAGCGTCTTCTTGGGTTGATGTGTGTTTATGAAAGACGAAGATTCAAGACTGGCTGTTAATGTGTCCATTATTTACTCAGATCGTCAATAATGTTTGGAAATGGCTTCTATTAAGGGTTTAGAAAGCCGTCTTTCAGTGTTTTGGATGACATCGTGGATGATCGTGATAACGGCCTGGTTTGTGGCTTTACTCGCCGAAAAGATTGAATGGGTCTTTATATTAAACAATTCACTGCTCCTACACATGATGATTCCAATATCATAAGAATTCAACAAAAGAGAACCCCGGTTTCGGCAAATTACAATTACATACAATATTGTTTGTATCTTTACCAATATTTATTTTATTTGGAGGCAAAAAAATTTGACTTCCCGGATTTTTTTTGATATAATGTCTCTAAATGGTTTTGTTTTTATCAGAAATAGTGATTAAAGTTTAATTATTTTTTATCCGATAACCATTTAGACCTTTAAAACCCTTTAGGAGTTGAGATTTGAGAAGCATCAAACGACTTGAAGCTATCCGTGAGACGTTAAAATCCTTAAGCAGAGTTACCAAGAACCCCACAATCCTCTTAATCGGAGCGCTTCTTTTATCGTTGCTGTTTAAAAAATACTTGGAAGAAAAGAATAAGTCTGAATTACAGCCTCTATTCAACGGTGATCCAAGACCTGAAAGTTTTGAAAAAGCCGTTGATTTTTTTATGTCAGAAAAAGGCGCTCAGTTCATTGGACCGGCTTACAAAAACATCAATCCCGAGATCATCGAATTGTTGATCAATAAGTTTCTTCCTTTGTTGAAAGCTTTTCACCAGTCTCATGATGAATGGGTTGATGATGTAACCAACACTATAATAAAGGCGTTGGTCGGTTCATCTGCTCTATTTAGGGGTGAGATTGCCTCTATCAAATCCTCTCTTTTGTTGAACGACGTGATACAGTCCGAAATGCCAATCGATGATAATGCTTTTGTATATATGCTCGAAACCATCGATCCGCTTTTGCTCATCACACTTTTAAAAAGCAATGAAAACCGGGGCATATTCTATTATCAATCGTCTTTTGTCTGGAAATGCGCCTTGATGGAGATTTTGTTTCAGCTGATGGGCTGTGAAAGCTATCATCTGTTCAACAGCGATTTTTTAAAATCACCGATCACCGATCAGACAGGTTCCCTGGTTACATTCGATTATGTGCACACTTACGGCCATTATGGGGCCGGTCCGCTAGATTCCGATGCCATTATAGACTCGGATGAGTTTGACCGTTTCAAGCTCATCCGCCATGTCGATAGCCGAAATCGGGATTTCTGGATAACGGCTGATCATGCACTTGCAATCCTAAAAAAAGACGGTAAGGCTTTACTCGTTGGAACCGAATGGCCTTTGATTTCCTCGAAAACGGAAAATGCCCGACGGAGGCTTTTGAAAAGAAAGAACCATGTCAAGTTTTTCCAGGTCAAGGACAGACCTTATCTCCAAACCAACTTGCCCATTGTGTTGTCCATCATTCAAAATAAGCAACGAAATGAAGCGGGTATCTTTGGAGCCACCATAAAGGACTTGCCATTACATGACCCTTCAAAATATGAGGTGATGAAGTCAAGAATCCTTAAGAGTTTTAGCACAGAAAAAGATGAAATTGCCTTTAGTAAATGGATACCATATGAAGAGCTTGAACGGAACGCCTTTTCATTCAATCCGGGTACTTATATCTTTACCATGCCGGAGATGAGTGAGCAAGAGGATGGGTATTTCACCTATCTGAAAAACAGGACTCAAAAAGTCATCTTATCCGATATAGCGATGATCTTTAAAGGGCGATTTCGGAAACATCAGAAAACAGATGAAGATCTACCGGTTAAGCTGGTCAAGTCATCCAGTATCACGGAAACCGGAGAGGTTAAAATAAGCGATTGTGAATCAACCACTATCCCGAAGGCAGAACTTAAGCATTATGAGAAGCGCATCCTGCAAAGAGGAGATATCGTCCTTCCTGCGGTGGGGAATATTTATAAGATAGCTCAAATAACCCAATTACCGGATTATCCCCTGCTGCCGGACTCAAATATCATTGTGATTCGGGCAGACCCTGATCAATATCCCGCTATCTTGTTGTACAAACTATTGCAGGGCGTTTACGGGAAATACATCATTAGAAAATGCTCCCGGGCGGGAAACATAAGGACGCCAATGATCAATTCAACCGTTCTGTCCAACGTTGAAATACCTGTCTTTGATTATCATGAAATGAAGGTCATGGCGGATGAGTTGAAACGGATAGAGAAAAGCATTCAAGAGCATCAAGCCATTATTCAAGAACTGAAAAAGAAAGAAGCCGTTTTGTTAGGGTATAAACGGTAACCAACAAGGAGATGATATGAAGCTAAAACAAATAAACTGATTCGAGGCAAAATAAAACCGGGTGCGCCAACACCCGGTATTTATGAATTCCTTTTAAATTGATGGTTTCTCTTCTATCTTTATTTTACCATCTTTCTGAAGGAACTTCAAGCCTCAAAATTTTAATAGTTATCTCTAGAAATGAAAAAGGGAAACGCCCACGTTT
>CAYYNI010000257.1:0-2877 GCA_964472765.1 uncultured Thermotogaceae bacterium
AAAGATCGATCTACACCATTTTGAGCCATCGCTTCAAGATAAGCCATCAACGCATCGGTGAATTTTGATCCTCCTAAATATCCCACAAGCTTATCGCCCTTATAAACGGGTTGAGCCACGACGATGCTTTTTTTCAAACTGGTGAACCCGGTGATCAATTCGCCGTACACAGGTTCTTCACGTTGGAGCTGCTGAAAATAGTCCCTTTCTTGCAGGTTAAACCCTGTTAACCCCTTTTCTGCCGTGTAATAGTTACCATCAGGCTTTGAAAACCAATACAGGGTTGATTCGTCTTGAACTTGAAGTTCTTCTATCAGACTGCGCATGCTTTCCCAATCCCCGGATTTCACCTCTTGCGTTTTAGACAAAACATCCAAAGTGATACGCAAATCGTGCAGGTTGGTTTCAAACGCATAAATAAAAAGCGTTGTGTCACCGATTGCCTCAGAAATATCCGTGGAAAAAAGGAAAAGAGTAATCAGCACAAGCAGTAGAAAAACACTTGTTTTTTTTCTCAATTTCAAACACCTCCGTTTGATATTTGGCAAGTTTTAACCGGTCCATTATACATGAAAACACATCGATCACATCATACTGTGATCCGTTTCTCCCTTTGGTGAAATTTTTTAGGGAAGCGGGAAGTGTTATAATGGCTATTATTGAAGGAGGGGGGAAGAAAATGAAAACAATCGGAATGCTGGGGGGGATGAGTTGGGAATCCACTCTGGAGTACTATCGTTATATGAATCAAGCGGTCAAGGAAAAACTGGGCGATTCCCATTCAGTCCAATGTTTACTGTATTCATTTGATTTTCATCAAATGAAAATCCTTCAACACGAAGGAAAATGGGAACTGTTGACACAACAAATGGTGGATCAGGCTATGAATCTGAAAAAAGCCGGTGCGGATTTTATTGTAATCTGCACCAACACCATGCATCTGATGGCACCGGATATCGAGAGAGAAACCGGTTTGAAGGTCTTGCACATCGCCGATGCAGCCGGCATGGCCATCAAGCGTTTGGGCATTCAAACGGTAGCTTTACTGGGAACGCAATTTACGATGGAAGGAACATTCTATAAAGACGTCCTGAAAAATCACCACGGGATTGAAACCATCATCCCGGAAAAGAGAGATCGTCAAATCGTTCACGATATCATTTACAATCAGTTGATTAAAGGAGATATTCGTGACGATAGTCGTGATGAATACATCCGAATCATCGAATCACTTGCCGAGCAAGGAGCGCAGGGCGTCATTTTGGGGTGTACGGAAATTCCCTTACTAATCCATCAGAAAGATGTTTCCATTCCTGTCTTTGATACAACTCGGATCCATTCGATCGCAGCCGTTGAATGGGCCATTAACTCATAGGCATACTGATTTAATGGGCATCGTTTGATTAAAGTGTTTTGGTTCAAGCGTTTGGTTTTAATCTTTACTCAATAGGTGGGATAGAATGAAAAAGATTGTTATTTTGGTTTTGTTGCTGTGTTCGCTTTCGCTTTTAGCACTGAAATTACCCGAAGAACCTGTGGCGTATGATTCAGAACTTAATCCAATCTATCAAGTGGATGCGGGTGAGATTCAAGTCGGGTTTCAAGTTTTAGGAGAAGGTGAACCGTTGTTATTACTCATGGGATTGGGTGGAACGATGATGAATTGGCCAAAGACCGTCATCGACATGCTTTCTTACGAATATCAGGTCATTCTCATGGACAACCGTGGAATGGGATTTTCCACAGACCGAGATAAACCTTTCACTTATGACATGCTCTCGGAAGATGTTATTGCTTTTATGGACGCCATAGAACTTGAAAAAGCACATATGCTGGGCTATTCCATGGGATCCATGTTCATTCAATATCTTTTGATATATCATCCTGAACGGGTAGACCGGGCTATTTTGAACGCTACCGCCATCGACACCACGCATACGTTGGAAAATCTTTACCAATATGCAAATGCAGAGCTTCCCACACAAGGTCCTGTAAAAAAGCAATTGGATATCGTGGTGGATTGGCAGGTGAATCCTGAAGTTTTTAAAGCGGTTGAAAATAAGGTGTTGCTTATTCACGGAAAATCAGACAATATCATTGAACCTGAAAACGCCTTAGAATTGGCCGGGGTTTTTGATAACTGCTGGCTGGTTTTTTTTGAAGACAACACCCATTATCTGATGTACGAAAACCCGGTGGATTTCGCTTATGTGTGTCTGGATTTTTTAAGACATAAAAGGTAGGTAAAATAAATAAAAGTGTGGCCGTTTCTTGATCTGACCACACTTTTTCTAACTATTTCAATGTTTGATAAAATTCCCCTTTATAAATGTCTTTCGATATCATCGATGGTGTTAACCAAAAATACAGGTGCTGTTTCCCTTGAATCCAGATAAATCGGCCCTGATTTTTCCTGGAAGGTTTCGGCGATTTTCTGAGCCCACCCTCCACTTTTTGCGCATAATAGCAAAGGTTTGCCATAAGAATAAGCGGCAAAGATCTCCGTTGCCGTTCCTGCTCCTCCTCCAACGGCGATAACCAAATCGGCGTTATTAACCAAAACACAACTTCTCATGGTAAAATCCAATCCGGTATAGACGACATTTTGTATGTAATCCGAAGGCCGAGAAAGGGAATTTTCTTTATCCCAGGGTAAAACACCGACAATCTCTCCCCCGCCTTCGTGCGCCCCTTTTGATACGATATCCATGACGCCGTCCCGTCCACCAGACCAAAGCGTGTGACCTCTGACGGCGATGGTATAACCTAGCCTGTAGGTAAAATCATAAAGCTCCTTTACAGGCGATTTATTTATCTTTCCTGAATAGCCTATTACACATATATTCATATTATTCTCCAAGATAGTTTTCAATTACT
>CAYYNI010000258.1:0-2860 GCA_964472765.1 uncultured Thermotogaceae bacterium
TGAATTGACAGTTTTGTGCTCCGAAATCCGCCACTGCGCCAAGCGCCCAAACGTTGTGCAGAAACTAAACAGACATTCAAATAAATAAGAAAAATATGGAATACAAATCACTTTTTAAAAGATACCGTGATCAAGATGCAAGGGAAATTTTCGCTCACTTTCCTTACAACGGCAATGCAAGTGAAACTTGGGAAGAACCATTTAAACAATTGGCAAATATGGCAAAGGATGAAGATTGGTCATTCCATAGACTAGAGTTCGTAAATCAGTATCAACAGCAAAACTACCCTATACTGACCAATTATCTAAATTATACATTTTTACGGCTACAACAAGAAAGGAAAATTAAGCTTTCTGAAGATGAAGACAAGTCGTGTTTCAATACAGGTTTACAGACTCCACGCGGTAAGGATATTTTTGCAACCTTTTTTAGGAACAAACAAGCTGAAGAAAGAAATCAACCCGATTGGACACTTTATGCCTTCGTTGACACGTATTCGACAAAACTTGAACCTTTTACACCGCTACCTGACATTGCCTCATATATCAGTGATGTGAATGATTTGGTTTTCAATACGGATTATGAGATTGAGGCTAATCTTGAACACTTCCTTACTAAGAATGAAGAGAGACTGCCAGAAGTCTTACAAGGAAATATTCGAATGGCTGAAAATGTAATAAAAGGTGAGTTACAATCATTAAAAGGTAGAATCAGAAGAAATTATAAAATTGCTATACCACATTGGTATGAAGAGAATATTCAACTTCTTTTACCACTTGTTCTTACAAACGATGAAGGGATGGCTGACTTAGCACTCGTAGTTGCAAGAGATGACAGGAGAAAGATGTATCGTGGAAAGACGATATTAACAATGGATATGGCATACTTTGATGCTCGTTTAATTACGAAGCCTGCTGATGATTGGTTAAACCCATAAATACATTAAGGAATGACTGTCATAGTAGACAATATAGAACTTGACAAGAATAATGTTGAATTCAAAAATGCCGCTGAATTTGTTCATCATACCGACAAACTTGTTTACTTGACAGGAAAAGCAGGTACAGGTAAAACTACTTTCTTAAAGTATATTAAGGATACTACAGACAAAAACACTGTAATTCTTGCACCGACAGGAGTTGCTGCAATAAACGCAGGTGGTGTAACAATTAACTCTTTCTTTCAAATTCCTTTTGGACCATTTGTTCCTGACGATTCGAGACTAAGAACGAATGCAACAGGAAATGAAAACAACGAAACAATATTTACAACCTTTCACTATCGTGAAAATAAGCGAGAGATTATTGAAAATCTTGAACTCTTAATCATTGACGAAATATCAATGGTTCGAGCAGATATGTTGGATGTAATCGACAGAATTCTGAGAGTATTTCGGAGAAAACCTTATTTACCGTTTGGTGGAGTTCAAGTAATTCTAATTGGCGACACTTTCCAACTTCCACCCATTGCAGACAATGACCAATGGGCAATCTTGTCTCAGTTTTACAAAACACCTTTCTTTTTCAGTTCTAAAGTAATTGAACAGAATACACCGCTTTACATTGAATTGAAAAAAATATATAGGCAAAACGAACAAGAGTTTATTGACCTCTTAAATCGTGTCAGAGTAAACCAAGTAAGTCAAACAGACTTTAGAACTCTGAATTCGAAATACAATCCCACATTTACGGGAAATGGAAGTGATTATATCATTTTAGCAACACATAATAAAATCGTCAATGAGACCAACCTTACAAGGCTCAACCAACTTGAAACAGAGCTTTTCACTTTTGAAGCTAACGTAACAGGAGATTTTCCAGATAGGCATAAACCGACCGACCATTTTTTGAAACTAAAAGTCGGTGCACAAATAATGTTCATTAAAAATGATACAGGAAAGTTTAAACGTTACTTCAACGGAAAAATTGGAAAAATCAAGGAACTCGAAGAAAGCGCAATTACAGTTACTTTTGATGACGAGTCGGAAGTTGAAGTTGAACGTGCGATATGGAATAACATACAATACACTTACAATAAAGAGAAAAGGAAAGTAGAAGAAGAAATAATTGGAACATTTGAGCAATTTCCCATTCGATTAGCTTGGGCAATCACAGTTCATAAAAGCCAAGGGCTAACTTTTGAAAAAGTAATTGCGGACTTAGGCAGAGCCTTTGCACCCGGACAAGTTTATGTTGCTTTAAGTCGCTGCACTTCCTTTAGTGGATTACAGCTTAAAACTCAACTTAATCAATTCGCAATAAAGACAGACCCAAAAGTATTGGAGTTTGCCCAAAATGAGACACCAGGAACATTAATTACCGAGCAATTAAACACAGGTAAAGCTGACTTCTATTATAAAAAATCAAGAGAAGAATTTTGGAAAGGAAACATTAAATTTTCCCTTGATTTATTCAAACTAGCTTTGAAGTTTCGTAACGACATTGATACTGACAATTTTGAAAGATTCATAGTTACACAAGGTGCTAGACTTTTGAGTTTTCGCAAAAAATTCAAGACTTCCCTTGCTAAACAAGCCCGATTAGAAGAAGAGATTTTTGAAGCCAAAGAAACAAACGAGAACTACTCTCAAGTGAATGCTGAGAAAACACAAAAAATAAAGGATCAGAATTCTTCAATAGAAATGCTCCTAAATAAAACAAGAGAATTTGAAAGCGAGACTGAGCTACTGAAAAAAGAATTGAAGCAACTAGAAAACGAAAAACAAGCAGATAAGGCAGAAATTAAACGACTAAGAAACTTGAAATGGTACGACAAATTATTTGGAAAAAAATAGAAAGCCAGTGCACTCAGTCAACTATTAAATTTGAAATTAGGAATTATGAAAAAATTAAGCGAAAC
>CAYYNI010000259.1:0-2859 GCA_964472765.1 uncultured Thermotogaceae bacterium
ACCCCTTGCGAGAAGTTGGATTGAGCGCTTCCGAGTGTTAATATCGATGAAGACACAAACGATTTGACCTGTAATGCGGACCAAGCCGAAAGGCTTTCATAGTCAACGGGTTTTCCCATGAACAAAACGCTTTCAGGAACGCCTTCGTCAATCTCAAAATCACTGATCAGGATGCCTTTGCAGAACAGGCTGAAATAGGTGGAAAGATTTTTGGGTGGCATCTCATCTGTTAGCAGCTGCCGGATTTCATCATGGCTTTGAGTGGCCAGTATGAACTTTCCCCACGGCCAAAGATGGTAGCCCCGCTTGATCCGGTCGGCATCTGTTCCGCTTGTCCCCTCAAAAACCAGGCCGCTTCTCAGCGTTTGTGCGACCTGCTCGTCTTTGTACATGTCGTAGAAGTGTTCGTATCTGGGCAAAACGGTCTGAGTGTACCATCGTTTGGATTCAGGTAAGACCTGGCTTTCAAAGGTGGTGGCCAAACACTCGTCCAGCCATGTAAATTCAGGCGAATACCCGTTGTACTGGTAGACACTGTGCCAGTATTCATGCGCAAGCACCACCATTCTGCTGGCTTTGGTCTTTTCGGTTTGATCGGCGAAGTAATCCACATTGACTTCCAGCTTGGTCCCGTTCCACCCGCCTGAAGTATCGATTTTATACACCCATACATCTGTTTCCGGGGGCACTTTATAACCGTTTTTCTCATAATAATTTTTGACCCATTTCAGTTCAGCAGCCAGTTCAAGAATGCGAACAGGGATACTGACCAATCCGTATCCCGAAAGCGGATTCAGACTTGCAGCAAAAGCTGCTGCTCTTTTTTGGGCATCCGTCCCCTTATCATATACACCGAAAAGAATCTTATTCGTGCCTCTTTCAACACACATCAGGATCTTATCTCCTGGCATGTTGGAAACACAGGAAGCATCGTCCACCCAAGAAACCCGGATGCCTTCATCGATGACAAAGGTTTGATTTAACCCATGATACAGCTCAAAACCTTTATCCACAACCGGGTCCGCAATGCCTGTTTTGGAGATTAAGTAACCTCCGATTGCCATGATGCCCAGAGCCGGCAAGGTGATCTCAGCGCTCCCCACAATGACGATAAATCCAATTCCCGTTAGAATGCTTCCGGCAGCCCCACTCACAAATTCTCTCACATCTTGAGGGCCTATCTCACTGACAATTCCCTTTTTTGAAAAATGGGCGGTTTGGAATGTGAGGGCATGGTTTACCGCATCATATTCAGAGGGAACAACCATCCACAGGCCTTCGGCCATTTCATCGATGGCGACAAAGTCGCCGGGTTTTTCGCTTTTATCCAGCGGAATGGAAATCTCCACCAGTTGAGAAAACAACGCCGGCGCATCCTCCCATTTTATATCAAAAATTTTTCCATGGACTTCTTCTATTTGCGAACTGTAGATCGACAGCGGTTTATTGCCGGATCCCGCTTGTAGAGTGTCAGCCGGGATATTGAGACTGATCTTTCCCGGTACCTCTATTTTTCCGCCAGCCGGACCGATGGATGATGTGGTGAGTAATGGATCCGGTCGTTCAACGGTAGTGATTTGCATTGGAGAAGCTGATAAGAAACGGGCGGCTGCTGTTGGACTAATCCATTGCGGGGTTGAGCCTTTTGATAGCGTCATTGGCTCTTGTCCGGATGTTTTTGAAATGAGGATTTGGCCGTCTTTTTCCAAAGCCGTCCAAGCGTCGTCGTCTGTAAGCGAAGGATACATTCCCCACAGGTTTGCCTGATAACGCTTGCCGGTTTGAGTGTCCAGATAATCCACACCCCATTGTCCCGTGCGATTGGTCATGAACATCAGATAGCGGCCATCCCGGGTAAAGGAAGGGTAGTATTCACTCCACTGGGCAGTCTGAACCAAGGGCGTGATCTGTTGATCGGACCGATTCAGGCTGTAGATGTCCATGAAGCCGGTTTTGTCCATTACACCAAAGACAACTGTTTTGCCATCCGGTGAAAAACGGGCGGAACTGACGGTATAGCCCCGTGTGATCTGTTCAATTTTCCGGGTAGCGATCTCCATCACATACAAAGACGGTGACGAAGAAGCCCCCGATAGCAGGAGTTGTTTGCCGTCCGGTGAGATGTCCTCCAGGATTGCCTTATCTACCACCTTTTTCGGCGTCTTGCTTTCGGGATCGATGAGGTACACTTCCGCTGCCATGGAACGGGTATGATTGGTGAAGCCGATGAGACCCGTTTTTTCACAGACGACCGGAAAGGACAGATTAAACAACCCCTGCGTCTTTGCGTCGGTCAAATAAACGTGTTCCCCACTGACCGGATCGTAGAGTTCCAAGTGCGTTCCATCCGTATCGGCATTATCCTTTACGATTAAAAGCAGCTGGTCAAAAGAAAAACCCACTCCTGCCAGAATAACTAAAAAGACTAAAATCAGGCTTATCCGTTGTTGCTTCATCTTCCGTCACTGTCCTTTCGTGTTTTTTGAAGATAGTATATTCATGGCTCGCTCACTTCGTTCGTTTTACCCGGCAAAACTGAAAAGCCCCTCCAAAGGATTGACACCGAATCGCCCCTACAGGTTGTTTTGATGGGCTTATACAGCTATATTGGTAATGACGAGATTCTTATGTAAAATCAGACCACAAGTTAATGCACCCTTTTTAGTTATTATATACCTTTTCGGCTTTAATGCTAAAAAGGGGCTTTCAGAAAAAGGATTATGATTGATTCCGACACGATTAAAATACCGGAACTCCAACGATTTATTGGTAAAACAATGGAAATGGTTGCACTGCAAAAAGGGCATTTTCCAAGAAATAATTGCAAAATCAAACAATATCGCAATTGCGGGAGCCCAC
>CAYYNI010000260.1:0-2835 GCA_964472765.1 uncultured Thermotogaceae bacterium
AAGGCGGAACGGTTCACTTCAACGGATTAGATATTACAACGGCTTCACCCAGAGATATACGAGAAGCCCGAATGTCTCACATTGCCGCAGACCGTTTCAAATATGCCATGGTGAAAGAATTTACAGTAGCGTACAACATCGCACTTGGAAGGCATTACAAACAACCGTTTGCCGAAGGCGGCTTTTTAAATCATAAAAACATTAATGCCATCAGCAATGAGTTGGTGAAGAAATTTGATGTTCGTCCTACGGAAATACAAAACCCTGCTGAAAACCTATCAGGGGGAAACCAGCAAAAGATGGTTGTTGCCAGAGAATTTGATTATAATCCCCTGTGTATGGTTGTTTCACAACCGACTCGAGGGTTGGATATCGGTGCGATTGAATTCATTCATAAAACCATTTTAGAACTCAGGCGTGAAGATGTAGCCATTTTGCTCATTTCCATGGAATTAGATGAGATATTATCATTAAGTGATCGAATCATCGTCATGTACGAAGGAGAAATTATGGGAGAAGTCAAACCCCATGAGGTTTCTTTGGAGGAATTGGGATTGATGATGGCAGGAAGCACATTAGAACAGGCAAGGAGTGAGGCGCATGACGAATAAAAAATGGATGAGAATAGCCATACCGATCATATCAATCATAATCGCCTTGCTGATTGCATCGATCATTATCATTTGGATAGGAGAAGGTTCTTTTGCCCAACGGTTTGACTTTCTGGTAAAGGCTTACACCGAAATGGTCAAAGGGGCGTTTGGAAATAAAACCGCCATCATGAACACGATCATCAAAATGACTCCCTTGATTCTAACCGGACTTGCGGTTGGATTTGGTTTTAGAGCAGGGGTTTTCAACATCGGAGCTGAAGGCCAAATGGCCATGGGCGCTTTAACCGCTACAATATTTGCAGTGAATGCCGCTTCTTTGCCTTCCTTTGTAGCTATTCCGTTAACCATGATAGTGGGGATGTTAGCAGGTGGCGTCTGGGCTGGTATTGCCGGTTTTCTTAAAGCCAAGACAGGCGCTCATGAAGTCATAACGACGATTATGTTAAATTGGATCGCCTATAATATCACCAACTGGGCGGTAACAGACCCGTTCAACGCAGGAGGTGGGATCCCGAAGAGTCCTGAGATTGCTTCATCCGCAAAACTGCCAAATTTACTCACATCTCAGGCCAGTTTCATGTCTTTTGGAATATTAATCGCCATTACTGCGGCGGTGGTGATATATATCATCTTATATAAGACTTCAATGGGCTATGAGGTGAAAGCCGTCGGGTTCAACCCTTATGCCGCAGAATACGGTGGAATCAATGTCTCCAAAAATATTATATTAACCATGGCCATCAGCGGTGCCTTAGCCGGATTGGCGGGAACGCTTGAATCCATCGGATTGTATTACCGTTTTTACGGGACCCTCAGTTCCGGTAAGGGGTTTGACGGCATATCCATCGCTTTGATTGGCCAAAACAACCCGTTTGGAATTATTGCCGCATCACTTTTAATTGGCGGATTAAGAACCGGATCAAACCAGATGCAATTTGTCGGCGTGCCCAAACACATCGTTATGATCATTCAATCCATCATCATCTTCCTGGTTGCAGCGGAAAGGATGGTCATGTCGATCATGGGATGGAACAGGAAGAAGGGGGCGAAATAGATGAACATATTCAAAGCCATTTTGGATGCCTTTGCCAATCCAATATTCTACAAATTGACGCTTTCAGCAGCCACACCCCTTTTGTTTGCATCACTGGGAGGTTTGTTTAGTGAAAAAACCGGCGTGACCAACATTGCCCTGGAAGGAATTATGTTATTGGGCGCTTTTAGTGGTGTCATGGGTTCCGCTTTGTTCGGAAGTCCCTGGATAGGCGTTATTTTGGCTATGATGGTGGGTGTAGCAGCAGCAGCTTTGCATGCCTGGGCGAGTATCAACTTCCAGGCGGATCAAATCGTCAGTGCCACTGCGATCATCCTATTAGCTCAAGGGTTAACCGGATTTCTGCTGGAGCCTGTTTTTGGAAAGCCCGGCTCTACGGATATTTACGATAAAATACCTGAAATAAAACTTGAATTTCTCGGAAAGGGAAGTTTTCTCTATGAAATGATCGGATCTCTGAGCCCCTTTGTTTACCTGGCTCTGATCCTGGTAGTGGTGTCATGGTTGATCATTTCCACTACAAAATTAGGCTTAAGAATGCGTGCGGTTGGAGAAAATCCCGAAGCTGCCGATACATTAGGAGTCAGTGTCTATGGAGTCCGTTGGTTTGGAGTGCTTATGAGCGGGCTTTTGGCCTCATTAGGTGGTGCCTATCTCAGTGTGGGAGAATTAGGTCAGTTTACGGAAAACATGACCAACGGGAAAGGCTTTATCGCCTTAGCCGCATTGATACTGGGCAACTGGACTCCAAAAGGGGCATTGTTTGCCTGCCTGCTCTTTGGAGCGGCGGATGCCATGAATGAGCAGTTGCAGAGTAATCCGTCTTTGGCCATTTCATCATCCGTCAAACCATTATTTAACCTGATTCCATTTGTCATTACACTGATAGTGGTGGCTGGCTTTGTGGGAAAAACACGTTCACCCGCTGCCAGTGGCACACCTTATGAAAAGAAAGGATAGACGTGTCGGTTTTTATTCTTGTTTTAAAGTTAACCGGTTTGTTTTTGATTGCAGCCGGTACGATGGGAATGATATTTCAGAAAGAAGTGTTGGTAAAATTGCATTTCGCCTCAGTTGCAGATACAGTTGGAATCTTGTTGATCATATTTGCATTCATGTTTGAAAAGCCTGACTATCTTAATTATTGGATCATTTTTACCGTTTTAA
>CAYYNI010000261.1:0-2819 GCA_964472765.1 uncultured Thermotogaceae bacterium
AATCTGTGTAATAATTGATTATAAACACAATACCGTTAAAAGTCAAATAGCATATTTGGGCAGATAAACCGGACGATGAAGCATTATTATTTATTAGGTCGCTATTTCTTAATCATTCTTAAAATATCATCATAAATCTTGCCATTTGCATACTATTGACCGTTTGATCAATATCTGTTATGATCAACTATCTTCTCAAAGGAGGTTCAAAGTGAATGAAATACGGAATTGTTTACGCATCATTAGCGGGCGGCTCAGAACAGAGCGCCAAGATCATCAAAGACAAACTATTTTTTGAACATCAAATCCCAGAAAATGAAATTGCATTACTCGACTTGAATAAAAATACGACCATCGATCTTGAACATTACGACAAATGCATCATCGGAACGGGAATATATGCGGGAAAACCCAACAAACACATCATTAAGTTTGTTCAAACGAATATGGAAAGCCTATTAAAGATTCCGGTTTACCTTTTTATCTGTTCATTGGCAACAGATGAAGAAAATGAAAATTATCGGAAGGTTTTTCCTGAAAATCTGTTAGAACACGCCATCATCCTTTCTTTTTTTGGAGGGATGGTTATCTTTAAAAGGTTGAATGTTTTTGCCCGTATCATCATGAAAATAATCACGAAATCCAAACAAGACGTCCATAAACTAAAGTATGATGTAATTAACCGCTTTATTGAAGCGGTTGTGAAAAATTAAAAATCAAGGCCATTTTTTTCACGGCCTTGATTTTTAATAATACCCTCTGAAAATCTTTTAATTTTCAAAAACAGGTACGACATTTTCATGTAGCGTATCGATCCCTAATTTTAACCTTAGATTATCATTAAAATCAGAAGCTGTTGAATACGAATCAATTGCTTCAATAATAGCCATTGTAATAAAACCCGCTGCCCCTGCGGATCCAACGAGAAAATCTCTGTAAGTTGTTATAGAAGTATTGGGATCCGTTCTCGGAGAGAATCCATACCATGTCATCCCCGCAAAAATAGCCCTTGTTCCCAAAAAGAAAAAACCCGCCGCAATTTTATTTGAATAAAAATGGCCTGTTCCGGGGAAAACAACACTCAACGAAGTTGCCAATAACGGATTTTTCTTTTGTTCGTTATAAGAAACCAATCTCCTCCTAGCTTCCAGTTCAGGGTCCAATAAGCCACTTTCATAAGGGACATTGTCAAAATAATAAGCCGGCTGCGTATTGATTGGAGAAACAGGAACGGGCGGGACAGGTTCATAAGTCTTTTGAATATTGACGGGCTGTTCGGATACGGTGTATGCTTTTTCATTTGAATCATAATCGATCGAAGCGATCAGCTCTCTTTTTATTTCCAAAATCACACCATTGACATCCTCTACTTTGACACCTGAAGAATCCATATTGATAATGGTTCCTTCAATCAGGTCCCCCGTTGTTAATGTGATTGTCTCAGCCATCAATGTAACAGAAAATACAAAAACGAACAGAGAGAACAACAAAAAAAAGGCCTTTTTAAACATCAGCATCACCACCCGTATGTGTAATAATAGGTGGGATAGCTAGCATAAGAGTAAGTGTGATAATATGGGTAATAAGTATAAGTTGGAACGGTATAAGCGTAATGGTAATTGACTTGCCAACCGTAGGTGGCAGTTGTGACGGGCACATAACGGGGTATATAGCGTGTGGTATATCTTACAATAGGCGTATAGGTACTATATTGCGAAGGATAATTCAAATAACCATAACCATAACCGTAATATGGACTTTGATAGTTGTAGTGGGGATAAGTGTAATAAGCCGGTAATTTGTAATAAGGCGAGCTAAGCGAAGGCAGGACCTTGTCTCCGAGATAATAACTGCCAAAGACACTTAAAATGAATAATAAAAACAAAGCCATTAACAAAAGTTTTCTCATAAATTCTCCTCCTTGAGCATTCAGTTTTTTCGGATGTTACATTATACACCTTTATTCAAACCCTTGTGTTACAAAATGATCGAGAGACCTCTGGATGACTTTCTTTCCGTAGTGAAAACCTGACTTATGATATAATTTTTCTGAAGATACCGATCAAAAAGACTTGAAAGGAGACGATCTGTGAACACATACGAGACGATGATTCAGTTGTTCGAGGAAATCAAAGATGATCTTTCCGAAAAAGAGCTGCTGTATGTTTTAGAGTTGATCCAAGAATATGATACTTGCAGAGGAGCTCGTGAAGCAGATGGACTTGAAAAAGCCATCTTGGATTTTTGTTCGAAACATAAAAACAAGCAAGTAAATAAGCATGCTTAATATCAGAAGTAGCTATTCCATACCAAAATCATTGATCAGGATTGATGAACTGGCTAATGCCTTTGTAGATGCCGGTTTTTCGTACATATCCATTTGTGATGATGATCTTTTTGGTTTACCTGAATTGTTAAGAGAGGCAAAAAAACAGCACTTAAAGGCTGTTTTCGGTTATCGATACCAAACAGCGAATGGTCTTTTTTCGCTTTTCATTCAATCAAAAAAAGGTTATAAAATGCTTCTTCAACTCATAAATGAAAAAATTCCCTTGAATCAATTATTAAAAGACGGGGAGTTAACAGCTGTTTTTTCTGGCGAAAAAGAAGCCTATCTCAACTATGTTCAACAATTTCCTGAACTGTATTATTCAACCGAAGAAGATACGGCGGTAGATGATGCCGTCAAACCGGTTTTTTTTAAAACTGCCAACATGATGAAAAATGAAGATTTACAAGCTCTGGAATTGGTCCGGCAGATTGGAAAATATGAACCTTCTCTATCGGAAACCCCTTCCTCTTTTGAAAACCTTTTGAAA
>CAYYNI010000262.1:0-2817 GCA_964472765.1 uncultured Thermotogaceae bacterium
TTAGGATCTTTTTACTAATGAAGCCAGGGTATCGTTTTTTTTCAAAGCCTTTTGTTGATGTTGGGCTTCTTCTTTTATCATTCGTTGTCCTTTTCTCTGGCCTTATGACGACCATTAACCGCTTTTCTTATGATTTACTATTGGAATCAATCATCATTTTGTGTATCAGCTTCGCTGCCTTCATTATTTTTATAAAAAGAGACAATTTATTCTATCCTTACAAACTCTTTAAATTATCCAATTCTTTAGCCATCTATTCGATCATGATAGGGATTATTATCACTCTATCTGTTTTACTCTAAAATTATTAGGAGGCGTTTATTGAATGTTAAGTGCTCTCTTACAATACGCTGTCATTTTTTGTCTTGCCATACCATTTCTAATTCCTGTTTTTAAAAAGCATGCGAGCAGGATCCCGCTTATACAAATTGTATTTTTCTTGATTTTTATTTTTTTTCTTTATCAACAAAGAGATGGATTGCCTGTGAAATTGGTTTTTGGAGGATGGCAACAAACCATTGGCATAGAAATCTTATTGGATGCGAATTCCCTTCTTTTTTTGGCAGCAACTTATATTGTGTTTTTAAGCGTCATTATCTATTCATCAAAAAAAGGGCATGATTGGAAATATTTTTTTTTAATCAATCTTTTGTTATCCGATCTTACTTGTTTGTTTCTTGCTAATGATTTGTTCAATATTTATGTAACACTGGAACTGATGTCATTAATCTCATACTTGCTAATCTCTATAGAATACAAAAGTCGGCAGATCTGGTCCAGTTTGAAATACATGGTATTGAGTGCGATCAGTTTTAATCTTTATTTACTTGCAACAGCCATTATTTATAACGAATACGGGACTTTGAACATTGCTCTTATTGCTAAACACGTTATCAATATTCCTTTCCCATTCTTTCTTTTAACTACGGCATTGTTAATCAAATCGGGTATTTTCTTTTACAGTATGTGGCTCCCTTCAGCACATTCGGATTCCGAGAGTTCTATTTCGGCCATTTTATCGGGCGTAATTGTCAATGCTGGAATATTTCATGTTTTAAGAATAACCCATGCAATAAACTGCGTTGATATTTCCAAATATATCATGATCGTTGGCATTATTAGCGCAATCTTTGGTGCATATTTTTCAATCAAGCAGAAGGATATAAAGTTAATTCTGGCTTTCAGCACATTATCTCAAATGGGATTCATCCTAGAAGGGTTAACCACTTATGGAGCACAATACGCTTTTTCACATTCCATTTTCAAAACCTTATTATTCCTTTGTGCAGGGTATTATCAACAAATTCATTCCACCAGAAATATAGAAACGACCAAAAAAAAGGTCCCCATCCCACTTTTTTTGGCTATATGGATTGGATTTTTCTCAATATCAGGAGTGCCCTTTTTTTTAGGATCATTCTATAAACACGAAATTATGGCAGTTTCAAGTCCATTTATTTCATATGGTTTAATCTTCGCTACAATCGGATCGGTCATTTCGGTAGGGAAATTTGCTTTTGTTATTAGCCCCTCAAAGAAAGCAAAACACTTTTTGGAGAAAGATTTTTCTGTTTTACTACTTTCACTAATCTGCATTATTTTCGGCACATTAGGCAGTATCAATCATCTTGATTTTGAACATTTGCTGGAGCCTGAAATTGTCTTTGCATTTGGTTTATTTCTTTTATTCGCCTTTTCAAAAAAAATAAGGATACATTATCCCTATAAACTTTTTAAACTCAGCAATGTCATAACAATCTATGCAGTCGTTATTGGAGTGATTGTAGTCTGGACTTCCCTTGCGTTCTGAGAAAAGCTTCTAGGATTAAAGGATCGTACTTCTCAAACTGGTCTTCAACAATTTCTTTAACGGCCAAATCTGATGTTTGTTTTGTTTTATAAATTCTCTTTGATGTTATGGCATCAAAGACATCTGCTACTGATACAATCTTTGAGAACAAGTCAATATTTTGATCCTTTAAACCTTTCGGATAGCCACTGCCATCAATTCTTTCGTGGTGCTGGCAAATAATCTTTTTTGTCATTTCAATAATAGCAGACAATTCAGGGGCGAATAAATCATCCTGCAAACTACAAGTGTTAGGGAAAGCAGTGCTGATAATTTCCATTCCTTTCACACTATGGGTTTTGATAATTTCAAATTCTTCTTTTGTCAATTTCGAAGGTTTGCTTAAAATAATATCGGGAATTGCCAATTTACCAATATCATGGATCGTTGCAGCTAATTTTAAAGCCTCAAGAGTTAATGGAGTAAACTTTCTTAAAATATCGTTTCGGGAGAGTTCATGCGCTAAATACCAAGTCTGGATTGCAATCTCATGAGAATAAATGGCAACCCTTTCCATATGCGGAAAAGTCTCGTCTCCTTTTAACTCCAGAATCTTTCGGTAACTCAAAAAAAGGTGTCTAATTTTTATCAAAGAGTGATAAAAATTCATAATTTTTGAATGTAATTTTATTTTTTCTGTTTCTAATAAATCTAAAAAAGACTTACGAGATGAAACATCTGCTTCCAATAGAATAAAAACAAAAAACCTGATTTGATTTATCTTCCCCAATGGAATGCGGTATACCTGTGTTATTCGATTTTTTATCATGCATTCTGTAAAGGTGCTTTTATGAGACTGAGTAACATATCGAAGAGGTAATTGATCTATAAAAACTATCTCTTTCTCTTGAAATATATGATTGAGTTGCGATAGACTAATTCGTTCTTTAAAAAACAAAGGTAATTGCGCACAATGTGATATCTGATAAGATGCATGATATCCCTTGTGATCGATATGAGAGAGAAAT
>CAYYNI010000263.1:0-2810 GCA_964472765.1 uncultured Thermotogaceae bacterium
ACTTTCTTGACAAAGAAATAGGAATAAACTATAATTAAACGGTTAACAACGGTTTTCATTTGAAATTAACAAAAAAGGAAACAAAAAGAGTGATAGCGATGTCGGACAAAAAGCACATACAATCCAAACGCTCGATCATCATAAAAACCATGCTCCCCGTTGGTATCAGTGTTTTGTTGACGGCATTGGCCTTTTACGGGTTTATTCTGCCGCACATTGCGCAGGTGCTCATGGCGGAAAAGCAAGCACAACTGCAAAACCTGACCCAAAACGTGGTGGAATTAGCCCGGCATTATCATGCAAGGGTGGAATCAGGGGAATTATCGGTGGAAGAATCCCAAAAAAGGCTCTTGGAAAGGATTCGGGTCCTGCGGTACGGGGTGGACAAAAAGGAGTATTTTTGGGTTCATGACATGAATTATCATATGCTGATGCACCCCTATATGACTGAGCTCGAGGGGACCGACATGAAGGAATATGAGGATCCCGAAGGCAACCGGATGATTTACGAGATGGTAGAACTGATGAAGACATCGGAAAGCGGTTTTGTCGAATACATGTGGCCGCTGCGTGATGAGCTGGCACAAATCGAAGCGAAACTGTCCTATGTCCAACGGTTTGACCCTTGGGGTTGGGTCATTGGAACGGGTATTTATTACAACGACATCGAGCAAAGCATCGGGTTCATTACCCGGCGAACCAACAAAGTCCTGACTGCTATTTTTATCGCCATTGTGGCACTTTCGGTTTATCTGCTCATCCGTGATATACGCAATGAGGAAAAAAGGGCGCAAATCGAAGGGGAAAGACTGTCTTTGATCAAAAATCTCAGAGAGTCCAATCTGAAATTGGAGACCCTCACCAATCAATTGGAATTGGCAAGCAAGGCCAAAGATTTGTTTCTGGCCAATGTCAGCCACGACCTTCGAACGCCGTTAAACGGTATTCTGGGGTTCAGCAAATTGATCGAGGAAGCGGATCCTTCACAAAGGCAGCAACTGTTCGATGAGTATGTGATCTACATCAACAAAAGCGGACGGTATCTTTTGAACATGATCAACGATATACTGGATATGTCAAAAATCGAAGCGGGAAAGGCCGAACGCCATCCAAGTGTCTTCAGTTTATACAGCCTGATGGCGGATGTGACCCAATCATTGAAATATTTTGCCATGGAAAAAGACATGGCGTTGTCTTTGGATTGTGAACAAGCGGACCCGGAAAATTGGTTTGTCGAGGCCGATCAGACATTGCTGAACAAAGCCCTCTACAATTTACTGTCAAATGCCATCAAATACACCCCTGAAGGTAAAAAGGTCGGGATGAGGCTGGATGAAACCGATGGGACTATCCTGATTCAAGTTTGGGACCAGGGAATGGGCATTCCCAAAGCATTCCAAAAAAGGGTATTTGAGCCCTTTTTTCAACTGAATCCCCACAAGGGTTCCGGGACCGGGCTGGGCTTGTCCATTGCCCGTGACATTGTTCAACTTCATTCCGGCTCCATCACCCTTCTCAGCAATGAAACAGAAGGAACCACTTTCACCATCCGTTTACCCTCGTCCATCAAACGTGACCCGATCCCGGCAAAACCGCCGATTCAATCGGATACCGTTGATTTTACAGGCAAAACCGCCTTGGTGGTGGAAGATGATCCGATCAGCCGGAAATTCATGACCCTCTATTTAAACAAATACGGGTTTCAAACCCAAGGCGCCGAATCGGGTAAAGATGCCTCACAAATCGTTCAAAACAAGACGTTTGACATCATCCTGCTGGATATCCAACTTCCCGACATCAACGGAAAAGAGCTGTTGCCCATTTTGCTGAAAACACTCACAGTAAGGCCATTCATCGCCGCTCTAACGGCTTATTCGGGTGAAACCACCAAAGCCGAGATCATGAACGCCGGATTTGACCACGTCTTTTCAAAACCGGTGGATACGCAAACGCTTTTGATCACCCTTAAAAACGCCTTGATGTGATCAAAATAAAGGTTTATTAAGTTTTTTAAGGCTTTGATGTTTGTTGGCCGAAAGTAAGAATCATTTTCGTTCCCTTGGCTTCCTTTGAATCGACCTCGATTTTGATCGCATATTGTTGGGCAATTTCCTTTGCGATGGACAATCCAATGCCATGGCTGGAAAGGTGGTTTTTGGTTCTTGAGGGATCGCCTTTGTAAAAGCGCTCGAATATACGCTCCCTGTCTTGTTCTTTGATTCCCGGGCCAAAATCCCGTATGATGATTTGGTTTTTGGAAAAGGTGATGTGAATCTCCTGATCTTCTTCTGAAAACTTGTGGGCATTATCCACAAACACACCGATGAGAATATCCAAATAGGTTTTGGATGCCGAGATTTGAGGGATGAATCCCTCCTCTTTGAAAACGATGGTCCGGTGGGGGTATTTCCTTTGAAGGCTCTTTTTCAAATGCGCCATCCACTCGTGCGTGTTCAAGCTTTGGTGTTCAACCTGATGGATCTGTAAACGGCTGAGCATCAGCAATTTCTCAATCATATCCTGCATTTCTTGGGTGGTTTCAAGGATGGCATCCACGGATTCTTCCGCCACTCTTTGATCAGATAGGCCCCATGACTTCAAAATCTGCGCATACCCTTTGATACTGGTGAGGGGGGTCCTCAATTCATGGGCGGCATCTGACGAAAACCGCTGCTGGTTTTCAAATCCCCTATCCAATCTTTCCAGCATTTGGTTCAGGGATGTCTCCATTTCTTTGATTTCATCTTCGCTGCCTTCCACTTTGAACCGCTTGTTTAGTTGAGAGGTGTTGATGTTGCCAATGATTTTTA
>CAYYNI010000264.1:0-2808 GCA_964472765.1 uncultured Thermotogaceae bacterium
TTACCGGTGAACAAAGCGTTGCCCCTTCAGCCGTTGCCAATCCAATGGGGGGAGCATTGCCAAGAGCACTGAGCTTAAATGAGTGTCAAGAGCTTGTGGCGAAATTCGTTAAAGCAGCCAGCTATGTTCAAATGTCAGGTGCGGATGGTGTGGAATTGCACGGAGCTCATGGATACCTGATCAACGAGTTTCTATCTCCCGCTATGAACTTTCGAACAGATGCATACGGAGGGTGTTTTGATAATCGTATGCGCTTTGTGACTGAAATCATATCTGGGATTCGTGATTCTTGTGGACCTGATTTTCCAATTTCCGTGCGGATTAACGCAGAAGAAGGATTTGGCTTGAAAGGTGGTATTGATTTAAAAGAAGCCGTTAAAATCGCGCAGGCATTGGAAAAGGCAGGTGTAGACGCCATTAACGTGAGTTGTTATCGTGATGGCGTGATCGAACCAGGCTCTTATGAACAAGGGTGGAAAAAATACATGTCAAAGCCCATTAAGGATGCGGTGAAAATCCCTGTCATCGCAGTTGCCAACATCAAAGAGCCGGGGGTAGCAGAAGCCCTGTTGAAAGAAGAAGCAATGGATTTTGTCGGCGTGGGCAGGGCGCAGTTGGCCGATCCAGAATGGACAAAAAAGGCTTTTTCAGGAAAGGAAGATGAGATACGCAAGTGTATCGGATGCCTAATCTGTTTTGGCGAACTGACCAAACTGCATCGAGTGAAATGTGCGGTAAACCCCATCGCTTGTCGTGAACGCGAATATACCAATCCCAAGCAGAACGGAAACGGCCTTAAAGTGGCAATTATCGGCGGTGGACCTGGAGGGATAGAAGCGGCACTAACCTTGAAAGAGAGAGGGTTTCATCCCACTATATTTGATGAGAATGAATATTTAGGAGGGCCGCTGGGCTCTGTATCTAAGGGATTGATCAAAAAATATGTGGATTCTCTCATCTGCCAGGTGGACCGTGCCGGTATAGATTTACGATTGGGTCAACCAGCTGATATTAAGACCGTTCAAGAGCTGGAACCCGTTGGCGTTTTTTTGTCTTTGGATACCAGGTCCGGTAAAAAAGAGGTGGAAAATTATAAAAAAGCCTTTGATGTGGTCAGGATTATCGGAGAGAAGACCAAAGGCAACAGTATACTTGAAGCTACGCAAGAAGCCCGTGGAAAGGCGTTTGTATTTGATGTGTAATGGTTATGATAAAGGAGAGTGTGTATGTCAAAAGAATACTTGATCCCCAAAGAAAAACTGATGGATCAGACATCGACAATGGCGATGAATGACCAGTATGGAATACAAGTTTACGGAATTACTGACACCAAAAAGGCAAAAGAACTCTTGCCTGCTCCGTTGGAATTGTTGTCTGATGAGAAACCTATGTTTTATGCTTATATTGTCAACATTCGTAAACCTACGTTTGCTCCGGGCTATATGGAGGGAGGAATTGGAATTCTCGCGAGGTATGGTGAATTAACGGGGGTTTATTTTTTAGGACTTCAGTTAAGTGGTCCGGGAGCCATGACGGGAGCCTTTTTAGGTCGGGAGTCTTCCGGGTTGCCAAAAAAAATCTGTGAGAAAATTGTGGTTGATCGTAAGGATGATGAAGGGCATTGCTATATTGAACGAAGCGGTGTTCGTTTGATTGATGTGAAATTAAAAATGGGGACATACAACGAGGAAAGCTTTTCTCAACCACAGGAGGGATGTTTTGCTGAGAAGCCCATAGAAACAACAGGCGGTTGCTTCCTGCATAAATTCAACGTGGCGAATATCGCAGCCAGTGGATTAAAAATGGTTTATTACAACGGTCCCACACGTTTTCGTTCATGGGAAAAAGCGACGGCGAGTGTGAAGTTGAATTCTTCTCATGATGATCGTTGGGGAGCACTGCCCTTCGTTAAAGTCCTGGGAGCGGGTTGGATGGTCAGTGATAATTGGGTAACGGGTTTGGATGAGGTTTACAATTATTCGAAAAAAGAAATTATTCCAGCTGTTCAAGTCTTGTTTCCCGGTCGTTGGGATCGTAGTTTATTGGGAAATAATCATCAATGAATCATTAAAAAAGAGAGGAGTATGGTTATGCAGATGGAAAAAGGCAATTACAAAGGTAAAAACGTCATCGTTGCAGGAATAACTTCAAAAGAGGAACAGGAATTGATTAAAAGCATCTTGGCAGAAGGTGCGGATAAGGTTGTAATCGCGGATATTAAAGCAGATGTTTTGCAATCGTTGGAAAATGAACTTAACCGTTACTATCCAGAAAAGGTAAAAGGATTGGTTTATCGTCCTGGTTCAGCCGAAAATCTCACGGATTTGATTTACGATAGTTTGTATTTTTTGGATGGTAAGATTGACCTGTTTATCAACAATTTTTCCAGAAAAGCTGAGCGAGCGAAAGAAACACTGGATAAAGGTTATTTTGAAGACAAAACAGCCGTTGTCACAGGTGCAGCTTCGGGGATCGGATTGGCCTTAATTGAAGAGCTATTGTCCTATGGTGCAAAAAGGGTTGTGATGGCCGATGTAAACAGGGCAAATTTGGATAAGCATTTAAGCAGGTTGAGCGAACAATATCCCGGAAAAGTCACAGGAATTCTGTGTGATGTAACCGTTGAAGAGAATGTGATCAACATGATCAACGAAGCGGTTGAATTTTTCGATGGCAGCCTTGATTTACTCATCAACAACGCCGGGGCAGGTTTGGCTGGACATTTTACCATGCCAAGTAGCGGCAAGCAAATCGATAACATGCAGGTTCAGACTAATGAAATTTGGGAAAAGGCCTTTGCACTCAACT
>CAYYNI010000265.1:0-2801 GCA_964472765.1 uncultured Thermotogaceae bacterium
CTTCAAGCTGCACTGTAATTTGTTTAAAATCACCAGCACTTAGAGTAAACTGCATAGATTGAGTTTGATAGCCGGGTGAAGAAACAGTTAAAGAATGAACACCGGCGTTGAGCTGAACTTGTACCTGTCCATTGTTATTCGGGAAATAATTTCCATCAATAACCACATTTGCAGTTTTTGGATAGGTATTGATATTTACTGTCCCTAACGGATTTAACTTTGCCAAATTGGCATTTAATATCTTATGCTCACCGGAATTGATCTGTATTTGTTGAGTGAATGTCTCATAACCCGTTTGCTTAATCTGAATCTGATGGGTTCCCGGTGTTAAGTTGTTTAGAGTAATCGGTGTGTTGCCTTTAAGTGCGCCATCATAATATACAGTGGAATTCGGAGGTTGCGAATTGATAGTTAATTTTCCATATTGGGGTGTCAAAGGAACTAAGTTTGCTGATATTTCCTGATATCCACCGGCATTTAAATAAAACTGGGTTTCAAAGGTCTGGTACCCGCTTTTATAAAATCTAACATAATGATATCCTTCAGGAAGCGTGGTCTTCAAAGGAGTAGTTTTATTCATCCAAGAACCGTCCACCCAAATAGAAGCGCCTGATGGATTTGAGTTAAAAGATACTGTTCCGGCAGTAGGTCTGTAGCCAACATAAAAATATGTGCTTGCCGATGTCCAATCAGGGATGGTGTTTTCCGGTGTGATAATGATTCTCTTTGTGTAGGATTGAAGATCTATTTCTGCGTTTTTTGTAATGTTCGGAAATGGATTTGCAGAAAAACTCTGTGTCCAAGCATTAAAAGAGGCAAACTGATGGGTACTGGCAACGATCTGCAAGTATTCCTTACCTTGTTTTGAACCTACAGTCATATTATAACCATAGGGTATCGTGACGGTTTGATTAGCCCTGACAAAGTTATCCCTTTGTTCACTATTAGGAAACAGTAGAAAAGTGTTGCCATCCGCTTCAATATCATAAATTACAACATAGGCATCTTTATTGACCTCAAATTGAATCTGGATAGGTTCACCTGATTGATATACACTACCTTCTCCTTTATTAACTCTAATAGTTGCTTCCATCGTTGAGGTTTGTTCAGGTGTGATAATAATCTTTCTAGGTTGGATTTGAACTTCTGATGAAAAAATAAAACCAGCAGTCAACAATAAAACCAATGTTACCATTAGTATCTTTTTCATTTTGACTCCTCCTTATTTATATTTGTCGATTGTTAGATTATATCATGTTTTAAGCGATATCCCACACCCTCTATCAGCAGAAGGTGTGGGGAAAAGCTATTTATTGCAAGGGAAAAGAAAGCATAAGAGATCCTTCGCTGGGGATAAAGACATATAATGCAACCGATTGGCCTTTTTTCAATCCTGATACTGTTTTCTCAAAATCCTCAACAGAATGAATATTTTTCCTGTTTATCGACAATAAAACGGCACCCTTTCTTAACCCCATTCGATATGCAAATGATTCTGAGTCTACTTCGTTGATGAATACGCCGTTTATTTTTTCCGAAATATTGTATTCTTTTTTGAGAGACTCTGTAAGTTCTGTCACAGCTATTCCCAATAGTTCGGAAGCTTTCGCATCAACTATAATATCTTGCTTAACGGTTTCTTCTTCTGATAGTTCTTCTTCAGCCGGAAGCAACTCGACTTCCAATTCAATGATTTCACCATTACGATCAATTGTTATTGGTGCCATATTACCAATTTCCTGTTTTCTGATCATGCTTGCGAGCTGTTCTTTGTTTTTAACATCTTCTCCTAAGAATTTTAAAATGATATCCTGAGGTTTGATTCCGGCTTTGTCTGCCGGACTATTCGGTGTAACTTCCACCACAATGGCACCTTCCGTGCTGTCTAAATTCAATGCCTCTTTTGTGTTTTCATCGATGTTCATAATTTTAACGCCAATTTGAGGTTTTTGAAGTTTTCCGTATTTAATGAGATCTTCGATGAATAAGTTTACATCGTTTATGGGTATGGCAAAACCAAGATTAGTACCACTGGTTGGGTTGACGATTGCCGTGTTGATTCCTATGACTTCACCATGAATATTTAAAAGGGGCCCACCACTATTACCCGGGTTGATTGCCGCATCTGTCTGAATAAGATTGGTATAGTAACCGGAATTATCAGGTTTGGGAATCTGTCTTTCGATAGCACTGACCACACCGGTTGTTACTGTATGTTGAAAACCTAAAGGGTTACCGATTGCGATCGCCACCTGTCCAATCTGAAGATTGTCGGAATCTCCAAAATCAAGGAAAGGGAAATCTACTCCGTTCTCATGGGTAATCTTAATAATGGCAATATCCATTTCGGAATCACCGCCAATAAATTCGGCATCATAAGTTTTACCACTAAATAATGTGACTTTGATCTTCTCAGCACCTTGAACAACGTGTTGATTGGTTAAGATGTGTCCTTCTTTATCGAAAATAAATCCGGAACCTAATGAGGTTTGTTTCCTTTCCGTTCCAAAGGGGTTCTGCTGCTCTCCAAAAAACCTTTTAAAGAATTCTTCCATAAAAGGGTCAACAGAAGTTGATACCGTTTTTTCAACGTCAATCTTAACGACAGCATCTGCAGTTGCATTCACGACGTTGATCACGGGATTTTTGTAATCAGGATTAACATAGGCAAATAGGTTTAAACTACAGTAAAATAGTAAGATGATAAAAATAAAACTTTTTCTCATTTTCTGAGCACCTCCGCTAAATATTGTTATATACAGAGGTTTATGACGCAAATTTTTTTTTTGTTATTCCAAAAT
>CAYYNI010000266.1:0-2798 GCA_964472765.1 uncultured Thermotogaceae bacterium
TGTTTTATGCCATTTCCTGCGGAAATGGTTGGGCAGTTCGTGAACTGCCCCTACAAAAGTGTTGTGTTGTGTTGTGTTGTGTTGTGTTGTGTTGTGTTCTTTATTTTTTTTAGAGATACATTTTTTTACTCGATATTTTGTCCGAATATTTCTATGGGTTTGCCTTTTGTTTCGATTATTCTGGGGGTTAGGAATATGGTGACGCTTCGGGTGTCGTTGTTTTCTATTTCCCAGGTGAATAGTTTGCCTATGATTGGGAGGTCTCCGAAGAAGGGGAGTTTTCCTTCTGTGTAATTTTTGGTTTCGCCTTCCAATCCACCCATGACGAGTGTGTCTTTGTCGTTGATTGTTACGATGGACGAGACGTTTCTGGTGTTGGTGTTTGGTAGTCCGTCTTGTGAGAATCCCGCAAGGGATGATATCTCTACGCTGATTTCCATGGTGATGGTATCATCGGTATTAACCGTTGGCCTAATGTTTAATATGTTTCCAATAGGTACGTTTAATATTTGTTCTACCACGTTGCCTGAGGCGTCAGTGGTGGGAATTCTGTATTTATAGTTTTCTCCGATGTTGATGTTTGCGCTTTCTCCACTTAAGGTGGTGATATAGGGTTTGATGATGGAATTGTCATCAGAGTTTTCTTGTGAACCTGTTGTGGATAAATTAACACTCAGTTTGTTTGTCAGTAGATCCAATAGGTTAGCATAATCTGTGAAACTAAGAATGCTGCCGTTAAAGGAGAATCCTTCGTTGTCTAAGCTGAATCCGCCATCTTCACTGTTGGCTGATAGTGAAACGCCGTAGGATTTGTTGAGGTTGTCCAGGACTTTGTTATCGATGACCATGGCTTTGATTTCTACCATCTTTTTGGGTTCAACGGTGTTGAGTATCAGGGGTTTGAGTTCTTTCATCTTGGCATCGGATACCCCCGTGAAGATGACCAAGCCATTAGTTTCGTCGGTGTAGACTTCTCCGCCGAATGGGCCGCTGATGAGTGACGAGACTTCTGCGAATCCGTGGCTGATGTTCAAGGTTCTCTTTTTGGTCATTCCGGTCTCGTGTTCGCTGCCCGGAGGCGTGATGACGTAGATGGGTTTTGCCAGGCCTTCTACGATCTCCACTTTGAAATCGTAAAGCCTTTCAGTGATTTTCAGCCATTGCTCCCAGGTCAAATCTGCCATTTCCAGTCTTGATGTGATGGATGAGGATTCTTCCGGCATGAATAGTTTGGGTTCAAAGGCCATGCCTTTGGCGATTTCTTTGGTGATGTCCAGGACATCTTTTCCCTGGGCATTGACATGAAAGTGAACACCATCCGAATCGAAGTCGACGGTTGGTAATACGTCTTTTTTACCCTCTGTGATGAGTTGAGTCATCATTTCTACTGCTTTTTCAACACTTTCCCTCGGACCGATTACAGTGTATTCCCTCTTTTCATTGTCTGCTTTAATATCTTTTATCTCCGGGATCTGCTGTCTCAATAATTCTTTGATTTCCTCGTTGCTGTAGGCATTGTCTTTTACAGGTCCAAACCAGACTTTTTCTACAATAATCTTTTCAGAGTATTCGTTAATCAATCGGGTCGCTTGTTTGACTTCGTTGGAACTACCGATGAGCAGGAAGATTTGAGCGGTTTCATAGTATTGGATTTCCACTCCGGGGTGATAGGCGTTGACAATGTTTGTTAACTCCTGTGGAGGTACCTTTCCACTTTCGGTGATATATTCATAAGGGATACGTTCAACCACTTTTTCAAAATCGTCTTTGCTGTCGCCTATGAGTCCGAAGCTGTTGAGTATCAATTTGACATTCTGTATCTTTTCTTTTTGCCCTTTGATCAAGATTTTTGAATTCTCAAAATCAAGTAATTGTATTTCATCGCCAATGTTGTAGTATAGATTGAGTACGTTTTGTATGGTCTGGAAAGTGATTCCGGGTGCCAAGGATAGAACAAGACTTTCTTCCATGAAGTCCGTACTCATGGTGTTGATCAATTCTTTGGTTTTTTCAATTTCCTCGTCAGTACCGGTAATGAAATAACCGCCCGCTTCAAAGGGCTCGATGGTTACTGAGGGTACTTTGATATTCACCAGCTGAGCTACTTCCTCTGGTGTCAGTGTGGGGATGGTGATGTAGACCAGTTCTGTTTTGTCGAATGTGCCATCTTCTTCATCCGGTCTTCTTGCATCCATTTTTTTCAATTCTTCCACAAATTCTTTAACGGCCTTTTCCTGACCGTATATTTTGTACAGTTCCCTGGATTGGATGTATAATATTTCAATTCCTTTGTTTTTGTACAGTTGCTCATAAATCAGGTTGATATCACTGTTGATAAGTCTTTCAAATTCACAATATTGTGAGTATTCTTCATAATCTGTTGTGTTGGTCAGGTTTTGAATCTCTTCAATGGCTTTTGTGATTTCTTCTTGGTCTTCCCCTTTAACAAACAAAGCGTTTAGAGAAGGGTAAGAGATGATTTCCAGTTTTGGGTATTTTGCCTCAACGATTCCTTTGATATCCTCATACAGCTGCGTGTCTTCAAAGAATCTGTTGCTCATGTTGATAATGTTATATGTTCCGGCGTCTCCAAGCATGACATTTTCAATTTCTTTGATGTAACCTTCTAAAAGATCCAATTCGTGAGTTTTCCCTTTGACAAACATCAGGGGTGAAAAACTGTCGTCAATTTCAATTGTTGGGAATTTGTTTTGGAGTGAATTGGGGCTTTCAGGATTTCTGAGAGCGTTTTTAATTGTATCCGGAATTTCCTCCGACATGGTCAGGATTCTAATTTC
>CAYYNI010000267.1:0-2791 GCA_964472765.1 uncultured Thermotogaceae bacterium
TACCTCATTCCATTTTTCCCGTAAGAGTTTTTGAATGTTCAGCACCGTGTTTTGGATTTCTTCGTTATCAAAGCGCTCAGTTTGTTTTGTGATTTTCTTGATCAATTTCTCGTAATCTCTCATTTTCCCCAAACTTTTTTGCAAGAAAATCAATTGTTCAAGCTCAGTTTCAAAAAGCTCTCCGTTAGTGATGGCTTGATAAAATTCAATCTTGTATCTGACATCCTTTGCTTTTAATCTGAATTCGTGCAACTGGGTTTTGTTGTCTTCCAAAGTAAGATGCGAGTTGATTTTTAACTGATTAAGCGACGCCCGAATGTTGTTTTCCATCTCAAATACTGAAAGTCTCTCTATTTCATTTGAGATGTTCTGGTAATAGTCGGCATAGGGAGAGACAAAGTCTGGCTGATTTTTGTTTCCCAAGGTTTTTGCTACTTGTTTTTTCTGTTTTGCCTTTTTCTGCTTCCAGAAATTGTAAATGGACCGGTCAGGATTGGCCTTTTTCAAGATTTTTGTTTGAACACACCTGTCACGATATATTCCTGTTGTGTCCATGACCCTATTGATAGTGGTTTTTAAAGCTTCACTATCCAAACCGGACAATTCCATCAGAGCGAGCCATCTTCTGTTCATAATCCGGATATCATGGGTTAAACTCGTTTTAAACCCCTCTCTTTTTGCTCGTTTAAGAAGTTTTTTTGTTCTTGAATAGCCCTTTTTAAGCGATTCCAGGGGTTTTGCCTCATTGGATTGATCCAGAATGCTTTCAATCGACTCCCTGTTGATAAAAAAAGACAGTTGAGAATGATTCTTTCCCACCTCTTGCCAACGCTCGCAATCGAAACTAAAACAATAAATGGAAGCCTTTGGAAATGAAATACCGGAACCATCACTATTGGTAAAACAGGCCGTCAATTCTTTTAAAGCCGGATTATGCCCGATGAGTAAAAGGGAATGGTAGTTATCTTCAAGGTGTGTGATTGCTTTCAGATAATCGTCCACCCCGCCTGAATAAAGATCCCTATCCAGCTTTCTGTTGATCTTTCGGTAAATAATACTCTGGATTTGATCAGCCGTTTCAACCGCTCTGTCAGCAGGCGAGGTCAAGATGATATCCACCTTTTTTTGTAACTTTGTTAGTAAAAATCCGATATTTTGAGATTCCTTGAGCCCTTTCGGAACCAATTTTCGTGCTAAATCATTTTCAACATCTTGGCCTTCAGCCGTTGCATGCCTGACCAATATGATTTCTTTCATCATAGTCCTCCCATTTGCCAATGACAGAAACGAATCTTTTTTTGTTTTTTTATCTTGGTATTATACCATTTTTTTATTTAGCCAGACATTCCAGACAATTTTTTATCACCCTGCTGCAAGGGATCGAACTGAACAATGACAGGCAGGATCATCATGATAAAATACTTTTATATTACATCAACACTGATTAAAATAACTCTGAGAAAGTTCATTCAACAGAAGGAGTGCCATTTCTTTCATGGCACAAGTTTCAGTAAATAGTACACCCATTTTGATTATAGGAGCAACGGGTTTTCTTGGAGGCTTTTTAGCCGGAGAATTGAAAAAAAAGGGACGAAAAACACTCTTTTTAGTCCGTCCGAGGGGAAATGATTCAACCCCTCCGCTACTTATGGAGATTCAGCCACTGGGAAAAGTCTTTGGTTTAATGCCCTTTTTTTCCGGTACGGACCCTTCTTTTTTCAAAAATTCAATAAAAAGGCTATTTTAGAAAGATCCGACACCATCAGCCAGCTTGCAGAAAATATCCAGCAACATTATGCCATTTCAAACTTGTCGGTGGCTGAGAAAGCGGTGCAGGATGGATCTTTGCAGAAGCTGATTAATGGTTTTATTGATGTGTACTATCCTTATTTCTGCGATAAAAGAATATTTGACGATCACCGAGCGAAAAAAAGCACTGGAGCCTTTGGGGATCGAATGCCCAGCGTTGACATCAGATGTATTCAAAAGGTGCATGGACTTTGCCACAGAAGTAAACTGGGGGTCAAAGATTAAGGTGTAGATGTATTATATATTACGGGCGTTTTAAACAACCATTTTTTCCATAATCCTTCATCTGTTGCCAATTCAGCCATGACATGGCTTACATTTATCCTGCTGGTTTTGCCGGCATTAAAAATAGGACTTCTTTTTGGAGATTCGCAAATGTCATATGAACTTTCTTTATCTTCATCGATTAATGTATCCGGCCGGATGGCTATCCATTCAAGCTTTTTGTCATATTTTCCTATTTGTCGAAGCAAGTAATCAGCTGCTTTAACATTATCCCGTTGAGGCGGAAGTAATAACGTGAGTAATGAAAAAATAAGCTTTTCTCCTATTGAATTCTTCTCTCCGGATAACTTATTCGTATAAGCGGTTGTACTCATTAGGATCAACTTTATTTTGCCGTTTGAGTTTTTCTTTGCGGTTTCACAGACACTTCGAACGGCATCATGGACCAAATAGTGCGGGTGACCAAACATGCCTTTAAAGGTTATATTATGACCCAGGCAAGAAATCACAACATCACAGTTTTGAAGCAATTGCTCCATTTCATTAGAATTCAGTTCGTTGATATTCCCCTTCACAATTTCGACTAAATTGCTTTCTTTTATCTCTTTTGCCAATTTGGAACTTTTTCTGATAAGAATTCGTGTTTCGATGTTTTTTCTGATTAATTGCCTAACAACCAATGAACCCGTTGCACCACTTGCACCAAGAACTAATACGCTCATGTTCGATCTCCTTTTTTGTCTTTACGGTTCTTTTT
>CAYYNI010000268.1:0-2744 GCA_964472765.1 uncultured Thermotogaceae bacterium
TTCATACCCTTAAGAAAATGGATTACATCGTTAAAAAAGATGATTTTGATGTAATCCAATAATTTTTTCAAAACCATTGTCTACTTCTGGTTTCTTTCTGTATCATAAATATCTATCAGCTAAATAATCAATATACTGATTATGATTTTGGTAATAATCCTTGTATAAATTTAATATTACCTCTTGATAAGTAATGGAACTAAAAGCAATATCATCTTTCTTAGTTATTTTTGAAAACTTTTCTATTTCTTGCCGATGCAAACAGCCTTCAGGACCTGGAACATCATACCAAAGGTATAACAATTTAAAGCCTTTTTTGCCGCAGCTATTTATAAGTCCCAATATGTGCTTGATTAACTGGGCAGGATGCAAATATTTAAATTGAACATCTTTGGGGCTGATTGTTTTCGCAAAATCATATAGATTGAGAATACCCTTCCATAAATTTTCTTTTTGAATGTATTGAACTGACAAACCATCATGATTACTCCCGTAAGGCTCAGAAAACTTACATTCAATTGCAAACAATTTTTGGTCCTGATCGTCGCTTTTAATAACCACATCGATATTAGGACTGATAGAAAAACTCTGATCAATTTGAAATTTTTCTTCAAAAGAAATTTTAAAGGTGTTTTTATTATTCTTATCGCATAACCTGCAAGCAATCGCAATCTCTTTTGCTAAATCCCTTTTTGCCCAATAATGAAAGAAATTCACACCCGTTGCAGAAGATGAATGTAAAGCTTCCATCTTTGCAGCATGATCTGGTACATTTGAACCATTACTAAGCTTCATGGCAGCGTTAGGCTGAGTAGTTCCCAACTCTCCACCATTACCATTCTTAATTTGATCCTCATAAACAGGATCAAGAGGCTCATAGAGATTATCTTCAAGTTTTGTTGTGTACATCTCAAGTTCGCTTTTCTCATTGGGTGTTCTTAGAAAAATGTTATTTCTTCTTGCCCATAGGACCTGTTTTGTTTGAATGAAGTCTTTAGCTTTCACTTTTTTATTCCCCCTTTTTTATTTTTCTATTGAAAAATGAACTAAATTTGATACGGAATCGGTTGATTATCCTTTGTTGCAGTGTATCGAGGATCTTCATGTGTTTGTGAAGACAGGGCTTCAAAATTAGTCGGCAACTTTTGATCTAACACCTCATTGATAACTTGTTGTTCCTCGATAGTAAGGTCACCTATTTCTCTTTTTCCTTTTAAATAAAGTTGATGCTGACTTGTATTACCATAATCTATTTCTTCATATGAAATAATGTTTGCATCTTTCAGATAATCAATTAAAATATTGTATTTAACCGGCACTGGACCCATCTCAAATTTCACAAATTGAATGCCAATGAGTGATTGATTCTTTCTTTGAAAAAAGGTTGTTTCAATGAACCACAGGATTTTTATAAAAAGACCTTTGACAAGATAATCATAGCCGTATCTTTTTTTACATTGCTTGAGCAGATAATGAGTAACGGCAAAAAGTTTCTCCGAATCAAATTCTTTAAAACCGTTATAAATATCTGCGTTCCCAAAGATTCTTTTTAGTAGCTGCTCATAGTAATAGAGATTTGAACAATTATTTTTTTCATTTTTAATCATGCCAATTACTTTTTCTCGAATAAACTGGTAGGAATCATCAGATAATTTGGATTGGTTAGCTTCAAGAAATTTCAAATATTCCACCGGCGATTTGACTCTTTTGATCAGATCACTGAAAGCTTTTGTAGGTAACGCCCCGCTTTCATAGCGTTGTACCGTTACTTCTCCAAAACCAAGGGATTTGGAAAACAATTTCTGATTGATACCGTATTGATTTCTAATCGCTTTAATTTCTTCGGATGTAAGTAACGCATGGGCATGTGCATATTGTTTAAAACCTCTTTTCAGATTTTCATTTTCAAGTCTGTTGTTAAAAATATCATTCCCGCAGTTGGCACAAACCGCCACATTTTCATCCACAAAAAAACGTTCACCTTTGATGATGCGCTCAACATTTTCTCTTTTTTCAACTGTGTATGCCACCATTTTGTCACAATAACCACAATAATCGGTTTTGGCTTTTTTCATTTTATTCACCTTCTTAATTCACGCTTCCAATGGTGTTGATTCATGGAATGAAATGATGATGATTTTTTCCCGATCATCATTTAAATCATCTGAAATTGTCTTACATTTTAACTTGATGTATAGTTCTAACCCTTCATAAACTTTTCTATAAACATAGACCTGATCGTCTTTATTTTGATGATCCGGTTCCGGACCTTTAATATAATCTGATTCAGCCAGTGATTTCAAAATCGCACAAACATCTTGGATGATCATTGTGTTTTGATATAAAAATTCTGAATTTTTATTCCGATCAACAATCTTGATAGTGTTGCAATCACCAAAACCATCTTCACAGGCGTGATCACAATTTTCTAATATAGTATGCAATAACGGCAAAAATAAGGTACTCACAACTTTCTCCTCGGTATTATAGCATCAATTGATGCTATAGTCAAATGATTTGCTTCTCTAATCATCTAATTCTTGATCTTTCTTTTTACGTTCCTTTTCAATTTCCTTTATCCCTTTCTCCGGGGTAGGTAAATCTTCCGGCATTGTTCCTCCAAGTTCCTCTATCGTTTCTCTTACCTTTTTCCCTACTTGAAAATGCGTTCTATTGGCATTGTCCTTTCCAAGAATCTTATCTCGACGCAATTTTTCATCAGTTTGAGTTGCTCTGAACAAATT
>CAYYNI010000269.1:0-2727 GCA_964472765.1 uncultured Thermotogaceae bacterium
CTTTTGTATATTTCAAAATAGGCGTGATATCGGAGGCAATAATACCGCCTTTTTCAGTTTTACCGACTATTAGCGGGCTTCCTTCCCTTGCTGCAATGAGCTTGTCCGGTTCATCGGATGATACAACACCGATGGCAAACGCTCCTCTCAATCGCTTAACAGCCTTTTTAACGGCATCAAAAATGTCGCCCCCGTAATATTCTTCTATGAGATGGGCAATGATTTCGGTATCGGTATCGGATTTAAAATAATGTCCGGAATCCATCAACTGTTGTTTCAACTCGTTAAAATTTTCTATTATGCCGTTATGAACAACGGCAATCTTGCCTGTGCAGTCCGTATGAGGATGGGCATTGATATCATTTGGGTTGCCATGGGTAGCCCATCTGGTATGAGCAATTCCTACATTAATGTATGTGTCTTTGCGATCGGAGTACATCTTTTCAAGCATTGCCACCCGTCCGGATTGCTTGGCTACTTCAACTCTTGCATTAGAAACATAGGCAATCCCAGCCGAATCATACCCCCTGTATTCCAATTTTTTCAGTCCGTCAATCAACTCCCCCAGACGATGCTTTTTGCCAACTATCCCAAATATGCCACACATCTATATACCCCCCTATGTTTTTAAGCTATTATACCATTTGTATTATGATCTGGGCGCATGGAATATTCTCACTAACATGATTTGTACTATTCATTTCCTTCTTTTGTTTGAAAATTATTTTTATCAGAAAAACAAAAGCCACCGACTCTAATACATTCCCATATGGCTAATCCAGTAATAATGAATATAAAAGGTTGTTTATTTAAAAAGGCTTTCTTCAGTCATTCAACAAGTCGGAATAAAACGATTCCCATAGTTGTAAAACATTCTTCTCTGAATAATATTCCGATAAATCAACTGCTTTTTGTTTCGTACTTATATACATTTCAGTGTCATTTTTTAGTTGATGAATCAATGAAACAAATTCTGTTGTATCATGACCACTGACATATTTGTTCATTAAAATTTCTTCGTATAATTCGATGTCTCTCAAGAGTAAAGGCAAATGACAATTTGCCGCTTCCAAAACAGTCATAGGAAATAGTTCTTGATAGGAAGGGAGAAAAAGGATATCAGAAGCCTTAAAATACTCAGCTACCTTTTCCCGATCAACAATCCCGGTAAAAAGAAGATTTTCCGGTGGATTATCTAGTATCTTTTTATATTTTTCATATCCGTCTGTCATTTTCCCAAACGAAAATCCCCCGACCCAAATAAATTGATATTGAGGGCATCTTTGCGCTGTTTCAACAAAATCATCGATTCCTTTTCTCTTCTGAACTTGACCTGCTCCAACAATGACAAAGGCATCTTTTTCGATATTCAGTGATTGACGAATGGTTTGCTTTACGTCTTTTTCGCAGTCATGAAAGACATCTCTCGCAACATAATTGGGAATATAGAAGACTTTTTCACTTGGCAAACCCAATCTTTGCAATTCCTCTTTATAAAAAGAATTGACCACTACCAGTCTGTCAGCGGAAGAATAAAACCTGATCATGTATTTGATCAGGAATTTCAAAAAAATTTTCGGAATTTTCAGCGATCCCTCAAGAGAATCAGGCATCACATGGCACGAAACCACGACTTTCTTACCCTTTCTTTTGTGTTTTTTTATCATAAAATAAGATCTCAGATCAAACGTATGGACATGCAAAATATCGTGAATTTTTGAATCGTTTTTAAATGCATCAAAAAGTGATGACTTATTTAATAATGCATAATGTTCCTTAAATGCCGAATCCACTCCTTGACCCTTTGCCATTTCTGAAACGGACCGGACGTTAATGGATACTTTCATTTCATCCCCCTAAGATCAATCAATATCAAGTGATTGTGTGAAAAAAAAGTCAACAGGCGGATTCATTCCCCTGTTGACTTTTTTATATTTATTGTGTCATCTGTTGTGCAATTTCGACCAGTTCAACAAAGCTTTCTTTTAAAGAAGCACCACCTACAAGCCCGCCGTCAATATCTTTCTGAGCCAAAATACCTGCAAAATTGTCGGGTTTGATACTACCACCGTAAAGAATGCTGATTTGATCGGCCACTTTTTCATCGTACATTTCAGATAATTTCACACGAATAAAATGGATAGCCTCTTGTGCTTGTTGATTGGTTGCAACCTTTCCGGTTCCTATTGCCCACACCGGCTCATATGCCACAATGGTTTTAACCATTTCATCTGTCGATACACCTTTTAACCCCTCTTTTAACTGCTTTTCAAGGACTTCAAATGTTTTTCCGGATTCCCTTTCTTCTAACACTTCGCCTAAGCAGAAAATGGGTGTCAAGTGATGTTTGAGAGAAAATCTGACTTTTTCGTTGATCAGTTCATTGCTTTCATTGAAAATGGCCCTTCTCTCACTGTGACCAATAATGGCATATTGAACGTTCAAATCATTCAGCATGGCGGGTGAAATCTCACCGGTATAAGCTCCTTCTAATGCCTTGTAGATGTTTTGCGATCCCACTTTAATACTGGTACCGGTTAAAACATCCTGAACATCTGACAAAGCCACAAATGTTGGACAAACGATTACTTCAACCTGGCTGCCTGACGGCTTGATTTTGTTCAGTAAAAGCCTGGCAAAAGACATGGATTCACTAGGCGTTTTGTTCATCTTCCAATTACCGGCTACTATCACCCGTCGTTTTTTTTTGTCTGCCAAACTGGATAC
>CAYYNI010000270.1:0-2606 GCA_964472765.1 uncultured Thermotogaceae bacterium
TTAAAGAATGAATTAGAAAGGGCTGGTATCAATGTCAGAAAGGATTGAACGCATGATTGAAAAAGTGGATTGGGAGAAGGCCAGCGGCTTGGTCCCCGTGGTCGTGACGGACACGGAGAAAACGGTGTTGACGGTGGCTTATATGGATCCTGAGGCCTTAAAACTCACTCTTGAAACGGGGTTTGCCCATTATTATTCAAGAAGTAAGGGACGCATCCGAAAGAAAGGCGAAGTCAGTGGCAACACCCAGCAGCTGGTTGAAATCAAATTGGACTGTGATCAGGATGCCTTGCTGATGACGGTGCGTCAAAAGGGAGCAGCGTGCCATACGGGGCATTATTCCTGTTTCTTTGAGACCATTGAAGGAAAACGGGACGGGAAGCAGGAGGAAATTGATTATTCCCTCAATGTTCTGAAAGAACTGGAAAGCCTGATTAAAGAGAGAAAGACCCGGCTGCCCGAAGGATCCTACACCACCAGCCTGTTCAAGGAAGGCAAGGAAAAAATCTACAAAAAATTTGGTGAAGAAGCCGTGGAAGTATTGGTGGCCCAATCCAGAGAATCGTTGGTGTATGAGTTGGGCGATTTGTTTTATCATCTGTTTGTCCTGCTGGCATACAACGAGGTGGAATTGGACGAGATCATGAAAGAATTGGCGAAAAGGAGAAAATAATGAGGTTTAGAAAAAATATTATCGAGATGGAAGCCTACACGGTTCCCAAGAAATTACCCCCCGTCCGGCTGGACAAAAACGAAAGTCCCTTTGACGTTCCTTTGGAAATCAAAAAAAAGGTCTTTGAATACTTTCACGACAGGCCTTTCAACCGCTACCCGGAGATCGATTCGGCCACACTCCGTGAGGCTATCGCAGCTGACAAAGGGGTGGAGGCTGAGCAGGTGTTTGTTTCCAACGGCGGGGATGCGCTGATCCCGGAAATCATGAGCCTGTTTGAAGGGGAGCAGGTCGTGACCTTTCAACCCACCTTTTCCATGTACGAATTTTACGCCATGCGCTACGGATTGAAGGCTTGCGAAATGGAGCTGGATGAAGCCTTTGCCATACCGGACTCATTTGAAGCCGATCGGACCCGGACCGCCCTGGTGGTGATCTGCTCACCCAACAATCCCACGGGCAACGACATGAGTGAGGAACGGATCAGAAAAATCCTGGAAAGCGGTGTTCCTGTACTGCTGGATCAGGCCTATGTCGAATTTTCGGAAAAAGATTATCTGCCGTTGGTGAATGAATACGAAAACCTGATCATCCTGAGAACCTTCTCAAAAGCCTTTGGCATGAGTGGTTTGCGTATCGGTTACGCCATCGCCTCCAAACAGATTGCAAGACATTTCAGACGGGCCCACGCCCCGTTCAGCATGAATATCTTTTCCACTGAAATGGCGCTGCAAATGATGAAAAAAGGTGATCTGGTTCGAGAAAAAGTCGCCACGATCAAACGGGAAAGGGATCTCTTCCAAGAAGAATTCGCCGATCTGATCAGGGTGAAATCCGCAGCGAATTTTGTCCTGCTGAAATCAGACGCCTACGATTTTTTATTTAAAAGAGGGATTGCCGTCAGGCCATTCACGGGAAAAATGGGCGAATACATCCGAATCACCATCGGCACACAGGAAGAAAACGAAGCGGTGAAACGCCTTATTCGTGAATTTGAGAGCAAACACCACACCTGGATTCACTAATTAAAGCTGAAAACAATGTGAAAAAAAGAGGACAAATTGTCCTCTTTTTTTTGTTAAATTTTGATTGGTGCCGAGGGCGGGACTCGAACCCGCATGAGGGATCAACCTCGTCGGTTTTTGAGACCGATGCGTCTGCCTATTCCGCCACCCCGGCATTTACTCTAAACAACTGGTGGAGTCGATGGGATTCGAACCCACGGCTTCTACCTTGCGAAGGTAACACTCTCCCAGCTGAGTTACGACCCCAACAACAGCGATGTATTATAGCACAAAGGCTTTCTGGGGTCAAGTGCAGCTAAAAATAAAACGCACCATGCGCATTGCTTCGATAGATACCGACAAGACGTTTTCAAACAGTTAGCTCAGCAGGGGCGCTCCCGTGGCACCCGGATGGGACTGCTTATGGCTGCTTCCTTCCAGACCTGACCAGGTTCACAGCTATCCGCCGCACAGGACCTCTGCATCAACACTACTTATCTGCAACCTTTCTCACCGATAGGACCTCAGACAACGCATCAGCCCCGCTCAAGTGGGTTTCGGGTACAGGGGACCACTAACCCCCCGTCTGCATGACGCGCAAGGAATATTCTATCACATTTGCCTGTTTTATGCAATGCCTGAAGTAATGATAAAAAAACACGATTGCCCTTGTTTTTGGCTGATGCATTGGATAGATAGTCATTTATTACTGTTCTTTTACTGAACCAGTTTTTTATTTAAGTTGTTATCAGTTTCAAATTTAAAAAAAGCAAAAACAAGCATTCGTTCAGGATAATCGTAAAACCGATGACATCTCCGGTAATCCCTTTGATCTTGTGTTTGGATACAGCCGATATCAGAAGGGTTGACGCCAGCATGATGGGGATAAACCATCCGATGAGGGGGAAGAAATATATGACCGGAATGGC
>CAYYNI010000271.1:0-2606 GCA_964472765.1 uncultured Thermotogaceae bacterium
TTGATACCATTACCAAGAATCTTATAGATTTCTACTTTTGAAATTTCGCTATTATAAAGAGCTTTTGAAATTTTGGAAGAAACCTCTTTCGGAATCCAACCGAGTTCGTAATTTGTTGTGGTAAGGACTTGAACTGCATTTGAATCGTAAGAATTAGAAGAATTTGTTTCTAACTTGATTGGGGTATATTTTGTTATTTTTCGGATATTTTCTTGTCTGTTGTTATAAGTTACCCCAGTTACTTTAGAGAAAATAACGCTTTTCCCAATATACTCATCAACATTATCGCTAACTGAATTATAGGTATAACTGGAATGAAAGGTTTTCTTTCTGGTGTTACTCCAAGTACTATTATCACTAGATTTCGATTCCTCTTCCAAATATTCTTTGTATTTTGCAACTATAAACCATATAACTCCTATAAATATCAAGAAACCTATAATAAATCAACACCCCCTCTTAATTCATTCAAACCCCCAAATCAAACCCCTCAAAGACTTCCTTATTAAACAAGTTCAACTGTTCGTGGACTTTCTTTGCGTCTGCGACTTTCCAGGCTAGTTTTGTGAGATTTTCGTTGAGTTTTTGGTTGTTTTCTGCTGTTAAGTAGGCTTTTAGGATTTCTGTTTCAAATGAACCGTCTAATTGGGTTTCGGACAGGATGGTGGCCATGTCGCCCACCAGGGTTTTAAAAAGGCCGATCTTGTCGTAGAGGATGCTGACGATGTGGTCTTCCAGGGTGTCTTGGACCACAAAGTTGAAGACATACACTGGTTTTTTTTGACCGATTCTGTGGATTCTTCCGATTCTTTGTTCTATTTTCATCGGGTTCCAAGGCAAGTCGTAATTGATGAGAAAATTGGCGAATTGGAGGTTGAGCCCTTCCGTTGCTGCTGATGTACAGAGCATGATATCGCCGTCTTTTTTAAAATTGTTTTTTACTTCTTCTTTTTCCAATGGCGTCAAGCCGCCTGTAAACTGATAGCAGGTGTATTGTTCCTTTAATGCGGCATTTAATTCGAATATGGCGTTTCTATACTCACAGAAAACAACGATTTTTGCGTCTTTGTCTGTGGTCTTGATCCGTTGGATCTCTTTTATCAGTCCTTTTTGCTTCACAGGGGTATAACTCTTTAACAGTGGGAGCCAAGCTTCTATCACATGAGGGAATTCTTTGGCAGAGCTCAATCGATTGGTTTCGATGGCATCCACGATGGTTGTGGGAGAGGAGGATAATTCTTTCAGAATCATGATGACAAAGAAAACATTTGAACTGAAAAATTCCTTTAAATCCCGGCTGATGGTTTCATAAGCAGTTTTTTCACGATCATCTGCGACGAGTGTCACTTTTTTTACCGTTCTGCCGGTGGTTTCCAAACCCACTTGGGTTTTACGATGCCGGACCATCACTTCCCTTAAGATGCCGTTCAGTTCTTCGACCCTGCCCTTTTTTATCTTTCTGTCATTTGAACCGGAAATGATATAAGCGTGTTGAAACTCTCCCCATGTTCCAAATATTCCGGGTTTAAGCAAGTTCATGATGTTAAAAAATTCTCTCAGGGAATTCTGTAAAGGTGTTGCCGTTAGCAGCAGAAGATGTTTTGGATTGATGGCTTTGATCAGTTTATATCTTTTTGTCAAATGATTTTTCATATGATGGGCTTCATCCACGATGAGAAAATCAAAGTCCGACTTTCCAAGCTGATTGATATGCCGGATTCCCCTTGCTTCAGATTCAATACAGATACCTTCCGGAATTTCCGGATAGTTGGGGATTTGTGTCTTCAAGTTAAACTTATCCATCAATTCGTCCATCCATTGATAGACCAACGGTGGCGGGACGAGAATCAACACATGATTGACCCAGTTTCTCAAGATCAACTCTTTTAAAACGATCCCAGCTTCAATGGTCTTTCCCAATCCCACTTCATCTGCCAATAACGCTCGGCAATTCATTTTATGAATGGCATTGTAAGCGGTGGTGATTTGATGGGGCAGGAGCATAACGGTATCGCTGAAGGTTTTCGGTGCCAGCATCTCTTCTTTCATGCCTGTTTCCACCAAAGCGTTGGACAACTGGCATAAAAAATCTGCCGCTGTTTTTGCCCTTTTGGAGTTTCCATATCTTGGAAAATTGAGTGTTTGAGGAAGTGAAGATCCGTCCAACCACTTGATATCCGCTTGTATAAAATCTTTTTTTCCCATTTACACCCTCCGGATTTCAGACACAGTTAAAAATCTGTATAAGATTCAACTCCAACCTTATCTGAAATCTTTCTTGCAATGCCTTTATCTCTTCGTCAAGGTCAACGTTATCGTCATTATCCACTGAACCGTTTAACAACTTCCAATAGGCATCCTTGTAGGCCTTTTCGTTTTTCTCTATCAGACTCGCATTTTGCCTTTCAAACTCACCGATTAAAAAATCCTGAATCCGGTTGATGTCCAAATCAAAATCCGGCGTTTGCCATTCTGATGCCATCTTATAAGAGCCTATCGCTTCACTCTCAAACACTTCAAATGTTTTGCCATCTTGTGAAAAGACATATTTAAGTGATTGATCCTTTTTAATGGTGGTATCCACATTCACAAGAAAAAGAGATAGC
>CAYYNI010000272.1:0-2598 GCA_964472765.1 uncultured Thermotogaceae bacterium
ACCTTTTTCCGATAGTCAACGGCCGTCTTCAGCTTGTTTTCAACAAACGAGGCATCGATTTTTTCGTTTGATCGGGTCAGCAGGCGAATGGGTATCTTTGAGTCCGGGTTGTAATAACCCTTTCCCACAAATTGTCCCGAAAAAGTGAAGATGTGGATGATTTCACCTTTTTCGATCTCTCCTTTAATATCCTCAATTTCATTTTGATAAATGTAAGGATGGCCATTGGCTATCCTTCTTGATAAGTTTTTCATCAAAATTGCTTGTTTAACCATGATTTCCTCTTTCACCTTATCGTTCAATGTGATGGATCAGGAGACAGTAATCCCTTTGTTTCAAGTGCTTGAATCAACAATTTGCTGACCTGTGATGGTTCCAATTCTCCGGGTATTTTCACAAACCGCCGGGGATTATTTTGGCAAAGCCATTCATATCCCTGATGAACCCGGTGAAAGAACGTCTCTCTTTCTTTTTCAAGGCGATCCAATGGTTTGTTCTGAAGCCTTTTTAACGCTTCTTCCACCGATATTTCCAGCAGGAAGGTGATGTCCGGATAGGTTTCTTTGATGGCAAAATCGTTGAGGGTTTTGACCTGCTGAGCCCCAATCAACCGCCCAAAGCCCTGATAGGCCACACTGGAATCAGCGTATCGGTCGGCTATGACCACTTTCCCCTCATTTAATGATGGTATGACAATCTCATCAGTTACCTGTGCCCTTGAAGATAGGTAAATCAACAATTCCGCCCTCTCTCCAATAGTCGAGTCCGAATGCAAAACGATTTCCCTGAGCCTTTCCCCCAAAGGGGTACACCCGGGTTCACGAAAATCGATAACCTGCCTTCCGGCTTTTTCAAAGGCTTCTCGCAGGCATTTGATCTGAGTCGTTTTTCCGCAGCCGTCTAAACCTTCCAGGGATATAAACAGGCCTTTTCTACGCTGTACACTTTGTTCCAATTTTCTCCCCCATTACCGCTTTTAATAGATTGCCCGGTTTAAAAAAGTCGATGACCTGAATGGGCATACTGTATCGCCTGCATATGGAAAAGGCCTCAACATCCATAATTTTTAAATCCTTTTCAATGGCTTGAGAAAAGGTGAGGTGATCGAATTTTTTGGCCTTTGGGTCACGCCTGGGATCCGAAGAAAAAACGCCGTCAACCTTGGTTGCCTTGATGATGAGCTGGGCTTTCATCTCCACGGCTCTTAAGGCAGCTGCTGTGTCCGTTGTGAAAAACGGGTTACCGGTTCCCCCTCCAAAGATGACTACTTCCCCTTTGAAAAGTGCATCTTCCACACGATCGTAGTTGATAGTTTCAGTAGACTGGAGGCTTACGAGTTGTGAAAAAACCCGGCATTTCATCCCCTGTTTTTCCAATGAAGATTTTAAATAGATAGCGTTGATATTGGTTCCCAGCATTCCCACCTGGTCTGCCAATCTGGGATCCATTTTCTCCAATTCTTTACCCCTAAACAAATTTCCCGCACCAATGACGATTCCCATGGCCACTTTTTTTTCAAATACCGCTTTAATTTCGCTGGTCAAATGTTGAATACTTTCTTCGCTAAATCCCTTGTTGCCTTCACCCGACAAGGCCTCTCCCGAAAGTTTCAAAAGAACGCTTTCGTACATGTGATCATCCCCCTGTTAAAAAAAGAGGACGTTTATCATGAGGGTTATCCTCACAATGAAACGTCCTTGCTATATCAGTAACCCGATCAGTCTCCTATTGAAACCCTCGCAAATCGCTTTACAGTGATTTTTTCGCCCATTTCTTTGGAACATTCATTAACAAGGTCCTGAACCGTTTTGCTTTCATCCAATGCAAAACCCTGGCTCAGCAGGCATCTTTCTTCTTTGAATTTTCGAATCTTGCCTTCCACGATGTTGGCAACGATATTTTCAGGTTTTCCCGATTCCCTCACTTGAGCGGTGTATATCTCCCTTTCTTTGTTCAGTACTTCTTCGTCAATGTCTTCGCCGGAAACAAAGTCCGGGGAGAATGCTGCAATGTGCAGGCATATATTTTTTCCCAATTCGTCCAATCTTTCGCTGACTTGGTCACACAGGATTTCCACTGCAACACCTATTTTTCCTGTGAAATGGGTATAGTCGTAGATTTTTCCCGCTCCGCTTAAAGTGAATTTGGCATAATCGCCAAGCTGGATGTTTTCGCCGATTTTGGCAACAGCCTGAGTCATTTCTTCCTGATGCTTGCCTACGAGTTCTTCTGAAACAGCAACCGCTCTGTTTGTCTCTTGTACATCCTGGAAGATACTGGATGTGACAGAGTCGGCAAAAGCCTTGAATTCATCTGTTCTGGCCACAAAATCAGTTTCACACATAACGGCCAATAAAAAGATGTCTTTGCCCTCTTCGCCTTTTTTGCTCTTTACAAGTCCTTCGGTTGTGGATCTTCCGCTCTTCTTGGCTGCCTTTGCAAGACCCTTTTTTCTCAAGTAATCAATGGCTTCCTTCACGTCTCCGTTGCTTTCCAAAAGAGCCTTTTTGCAATCTAAAACGCCTGCTCCGGTTTTCGTTCTCAATTCTTTAATTTCTTCCATGCTTACGCCCATGTTCTAATCATCCTTTCTATAAT
>CAYYNI010000273.1:0-2593 GCA_964472765.1 uncultured Thermotogaceae bacterium
CAGAATGTCCGGCAGCTACTTCGCAGATTTGCAAAACCGATGAACCCAAGATACGGACCCTTTGAGCTTTTTCAAAAAGCCTAAAGAACAACTTCATTTTTAGGTCTTTTTGTGTGGGTTGATTTTTCAACTGGTGTGTAATTCCCGTGGTGATCAATGCGTGCTCTAAAATGTTGATTTTGGACACGCTTATTGGTTTTGCGTTCAATAAGGCGCCCTTTCCTTCGTAAGCTTCATACATATTTCGAATCTCAGGACAATACACAATTCCGAATTTTATCTGCCCTTTTTGGGCAAAAGCGATTGAAATGCCCCAAAATGGTGAGCCATGCATAAAATTTGCCGTTCCGTCAATAGGGTCAATGATCCATAAATTTTCTGATTCTAAGTTCGTTTGTTGTCTGTTATTTTCTTCAGCGTATATTTGATCCGATTTGAAAACTTCTAAAATTAATTGGATAATGATTTGCTGTGCGAGTTCATCTAAATTCGTAACCGGATCCTGAGCATGATCATCTTTATAATATACTTGAAGTTCGCCTGTGTGTAAATCAGTGATTTTCTCTCCCACAATTAGTGCTATTTTTTTTGCTAATTGATAGCGTACCAGAGTTTCCATCAATAAGAGCCGTTAACTGTCTGGCCTTGAAGAATCTTGATGCCACTACTGGTTCCAAGCAAAGCGGCTCCATTGGCAATCATTTTTTTTGCTGTTTCTAAATCTCGGATACCACCGGCAGCTTTAACTTGAATATTGCTGCTGACGGTGTATCTCATGAGTGAAACATCCTCAAGTGTTGCACCGTGTTTGGCGAAGCCGGTAGATGTTTTGACAAATTTCACTCCCGCTTCTTCGGATAATAGGCAAGCGATAATCTTTTCCTGATTGGAAAGATTACAAGCTTCAATGATGACTTTTACTGGAATATTCCCAGCGGTTTTAACAACTTTATGAATATCAAAAAAGACATTTTCATAGGACTTTTCTTTGAGTTTTCCTTGATTGATGACCATATCCACTTCGTCTGCTCCCATAGCAATAGCATTTTCGGTTTCTTTTGCTTTAGTGACAGTTGAGTTCATTCCCAAGGGGAATCCAATTACTGTAACAATCTTAACCACTGAATCAGAAAGAAAATCTCGGGCAATTGGTATGTAGGAGGGGTGAATACACACAGATCTGAACTGATACTTTTTAGCCTCTTCACATAATATTCTGATATCTTCTGTTGTAGCAGTTGCATTCAAGTTGGTATGTTCAATGGCAGCTTTAATCTCGGATATTGGTACTTCTGATGCATCATTTTCAACATATACAAAGTTTTGTTCGATCTGTGCTGCCTTGTTGAGTAGTTTACCGATCGGTTCATTCACGATTAATCACCTCTCCTTGTTGCTTAAGCTGTTCATAACGCCCAAAGCGATGGATGTTAGTTTTGCTTGGGCTTTGTCTGCCCGGCTGACGATAATAATAGGAACCTTGGCACCCATGATTAAACCGCCTATGGTTCCTCCCCCAATATATTCAACACTTTTTCCCAAAAAATTTCCACTGTGTATGTCCGGGACAAGAAGTATATCAGCATTCCCCGCAACTTCACCTTCTATGCCTTTTATCTTTGCCGCAAATGCACTCAATGCGTTATCTAATCCAAGAGGCCCTTCGATAATACAGTTTTTGATTTGATTTCGTTGGTTCATTTTGCTCAAAATGGCGCCATCCAAAGTTTCTGGCATTTTGGGATTAACGACTTCTACAGCAGCTATAGGCGCTACTTTTGGGCGACTTACGCCAAGACTTCTCATCAGAGATACGGCATTTTCTACGATTTGAATCTTTTCTTCCAATGTAGGTTTAAGATTCATGCCACCATCGGTAATCGCAATCACTTTTTTTAAACTAGCAGTAGATGCAACGGCCACATGGCTTAAAAGATTGCCGGTTCTCAGTCCCCATTCTTTGTTGAGTACACTTGACAAAAGAGTGGCTGTTTTGATCAACCCTTTCATCAATACCGTGCCGTTACCCGCACTGATGTACTTCACGCTTTTTTCAGCCGTTTCTTCCGGGGTTGATGCATGGATGATTTCATAATCTTTGAATGCAATTGTTTTTATGTTTTCTTCTATTTTTTTGGAATCACCTACCAGCACAGCTTCGGTAATTCCCATCTCGCAACTTTCAGACAGGGCTTTCAAAGCCTCCAAGTCTTCTGCACCGGCTAATACGACTTTTTGGATTTTTGCCTGTTTGAGTTTGTCAAATAGCTCGTTAAAGTCCTTCATTTGCCCTCCTCGGTGGTTATTTAAACCATATGGTTCCGTTGTTGGATAACACGTATATTCCTTGTTCGGTAAAAGTAAAGTCCTTGATTTCCTCTGTAAAAGTGTATTCGGCTATATTGTTGTCTAAAGCATTGTAAATGATCAAGGTGTTTTGGCTTTTGGCAATTACTCTCAGGTTCTTTTCATCATAAAGGGCACTGTCGATGGGTTTACCAAGTTCTATCGGCAACGTGATTCGATCTTCCAAAAGCATGTAATAAATGATCTTTCCTGTTGAGTCTAAGATGCCCAGTTTTGTGCCTTCGAT
>CAYYNI010000274.1:0-2572 GCA_964472765.1 uncultured Thermotogaceae bacterium
CTATTTAGGCTTTTTTACAGTTTTTTGTGGCAGAACCACCAGTCGTAACAGTTGTCCCATTTCTTTCTTTCTTCGGCATCTTTGACGTTGGCTGCAGGCGGGATGATGACGTTGTCATTGACCAGTTCGTTTTCCGGCCAGTTGGCGGGCATGGCGACATGATTTTCATCTGCGACTTGTAATGCTTTGAGGATTCTGTAAATTTCATCGAAGTTTCTTCCCAATTCCTGCGGATAATAAAGAATGGTGCGGATAACACCTTTCGGATCGACAACAAATACGGCTCTGACGGTGTTGGTTCCCTTTCCGGGATGGATGAGTCCGATTTTTTTGGAAACTTCTCCCATTTCATCTGCAATAACCGGGAATTGGATTTCCAAACCCAGTTTGTCTTTGATCCATTCCACCCATTTGATATGGGAGAAAACTTGGTCCACACTGAGGCCGACCAATTCACAATTCAAGGCCTTGAATTTATCAAACCTTTTCTGGAACGCATAAAATTCAGTCGTGCACACTGGAGTGAAATCCCCGGGATGGGAAAAGAGAATGAACCATTTGCCTTTGTATGCTTCTGGTAATTTCATCATTCCGTGAGTGGTTTTGACTTCTACATCCGGGAACAAGTCCCCCAAAAGTGGCATTCCTTTTTCTTCCATAAAATATCCCTCCATAAGATTATTTTAGTTACCTAATTAAATTGACGCAATTGATCATTTATTATTTCACGCCAATTCATTCAGCTTTTCATTAACATGATTCCCGTCTATCCTATTGAATGAGATTGGGGATCTGTTTCTTTAGAAAACCAGTAATCACGGACCAGTTCCATGGTTTGCCCGGTTTCTTTTCTCACAAGGGACACGGTTTCAATTCTCAGATCATGCTTGAAGGTTTTTGGCAACAGGTATGCCATCACCTTACCAATGTTGTCTGTATCAATATCTTCGATGGCAAGGCTGATATGGGGGATCCACCGATCGGGGGCGTAAAATCGTTTTAGGCCATCAGAATGGTTAGAAAAGGTTTCGTACAACTCTTTTTGAAAGTCCAGAATTTGTACGGACGGCTTGATTTGGATATACACGGCCGGTCTTTTACCGGTGAAAATTCCGATTCCGTTTGTGCTGAGGACGAACGGGATGGTTTTCTTTCTTATGAAATCGAGTTTTTCTTCCAGCTTCCTTTCATCCGCTTCTTTGGCAATGACCCATGTGAGATGGGGGAATGCCGTTTGCTTGATTCGGGATATGCCGAAAAATGTGTGAAAGTCGTTCCATATCTTGAAGACTTCCTGATGGAAAAAGTCCGGTAGTTTTGTGATGATACCGTTAATAGTGATCCCTCCATTTTGGGGCGCTTATTAAATTGTATCAAATCTGGTATAATGAGTTCAAGTATGCGTTTTTAAGGGGGTTATCATGAGCCGTTTACAAATCATGATCGGTTTCATTTTGGTGTTTTTTGTCTGTGCCGGTTTTTCACTGGATTCTCCTAAAAATAATCCGGTTAAAATAGCCGTTTTTTCCGATCCGCATTTGATGTCTTCTTCTCTAAATCCATATGGCGAGGCATTTGAGGCTTATATGTCTTCTGATCGCAAGCTTTTGGACATCAGCCCGTTGTTGTTGGAGAAGGTGGTGGATGAGATTTTAAAAACGGATGTTGACATCGTGATCGTTCCCGGTGATTTGACCAAAGATGGCGAGCTGGTTTCCCATGTTGAAGTAGCCCAACAATTAGACCGCTTAACAAAAGCCGGGATGGCTGTTTTGGTGATTGCAGGCAATCACGACATCAACAACCCCCATGCGGTACGATTTGATGGTTCGGTTGTTTCGCCAGTCGAACGGGTGAGTCCTGAGCAGTTTAAGTCCATTTATGCCTCATGCGGTTACGATTTAGCCCTTTCACACGATGAAGGCTCCTTGAGCTATTGTTATGAACCCCTCCCCTGGTTACGGATCATCGCCATGGACTCGTGTGTATATGCGGATAACCTGGCTACGGGCTATCCCTATACCGATGGACAATTCAGTGAAGAAAGACTGAAGTGGATATTGAATGCCGTTCAGCAGGGGCGTGAAAAAGGGCAATTGGTTTTAGGGATCATGCATCATGGCATTGTTACCCATTTTAGTTTGCAACAGACTTATTTTGGAGCCTATTTACTGGATGATTGGCAAACTGTCGCCCGAGAATTTGCGGACAATGGCATGAATCTTGTTTTCACCGGGCATTTTCACACGCAAGACGTATCCATGCTTCAAACTGCGGCCGGCAATGTCCTTTATGATGTGCAAACCGGCTCACTGATCACCTATCCCAATCCCTACCGTCTTGTAGAAATCACCCCGATGGGCGAAGTCAGGATTAAGAGTTTCTTTATTGAAACCTTGGACGGCTACGATGATTTCAAATCATATTCACAGCAGTTTGTTCAAGAGGGTATCAGCGGACTTCTTCCTGAGTTATTAAAAGAACAGATGAACAAAATGGGTTTTTCTTCGGCTATTCTCAATTCATTGGATCGTGTGTTGAATACGGAGTATGCGGGTCAAACCTTGTCACA
>CAYYNI010000275.1:0-2568 GCA_964472765.1 uncultured Thermotogaceae bacterium
ATGTAAAGGGGGAAATAGTGATGGATTTGAAACCCATAGACCTGACAACGCTTCAAGGAAGTACCAATTTGAACACCGTTGAAAAAAAAGCGGAGTTGTTAAGCAACCAAGATAGCGATCAGCAATTAAAAGAAGCTTGCAGCGAATTTGTCTCCATTCTTCTCTCGAAGATTTTCAAAGACATGGATGCCGCCATTAACCGCTCCGGGTTAACCGAAGAAGCCTATGGTAATAAATGGTTCCGGCAAATGGTTTTGGATGAATACTCGAAAGAAGCCTCAAAACAAAGTCTTAAAAGTCTTGCCGACAGTCTTTACAGGGATATTGCCAGAAGCCAAAACAGATAAAAATCATGAATGATGCCATAGCGACCTTCTTTTTTAACTTTTCCTAAGAGTGCTTAGCCATTTTTAAATAAACTTGTTATTGTCACCTGATACCTTCTTTACGTCAGGTATTTTGCTTTTTTCGTAAAAAACGGTATAATCCCACTACTATAAATATTATCTAACAAGACTACGGGAGGATACATATGGCAAAAAGGACAACGGTTCTTGCAATTGGAGGAAATGCGGTTAATAAACCGGGAGAGTCCCCCACTGCGGAAAATATGAGAAAGAATATCGAAAACACCACGGATTATTTGACCCAAATGATTATGAGAGATTATGATCTGGTCATCACTCATGGAAACGGTCCACAGGTTGGCAATATTTTGATTCAACAGGATATGGCAAAAGCAAAGATACCGCCTTTTCCTATAGATGTGAATGATGCCCAGACTCAGGGAAGCCTGGGGTATTTTATTGCACAAGCATTAGGCAATTCTCTGAAGAAAAGGGGAATCGACCGGACGATTTGTTCTTTGGTGACGCAGATTGTTGTCGATCCTCAAGACAAGGCGTTTAAAGAACCTACAAAACCGGTTGGCCCTTTCTATTCTGAAGAAGAAGGCAGGAAATTGGCCGAAGAAAAGGGTTGGGACTTTGTCGAAGATTCAGGAAGAGGCTGGAGACGCGTGGTCCCTTCTCCGCAGCCACTGGATATTGTTGAAAGAGATGTGTTGAAAGACCTGATTGAAAAAGATGTAATCGTTATTGCAGCCGGCGGCGGCGGTATTCCGGTGGCGAAAGATGAGAATGGTTTACTTTACGGCGTTGAGGCCGTTATTGATAAGGACAGAGCTTCGGCTTTACTTGCATTGGAAATCGGTGCGGACGAACTCATCATCCTAACTGGCGTTGATCAAGTGTGCCTGAATTTTGGCAAAGAGAATGAAAAAAGACTGGAAAAGATTTCTTGTACAGAGGCGAAAGGGTATCTTGAAAGCGGAGAATTTCCAAAGGGCAGTATGGGCCCAAAGATTGAAGCAGCCATGAAATTCGTCAGTGATTCTGGCAAGCAATGTTTGATTACTTCGATGGAAAGATTGGCCGATGCACTTGAGGGGAAAACAGGAACCATTATCTACAGTCACTGATAGGGGTATTCATTTGGTTAAACTTTTTTTGGACACAGATTTTCTTGGGGAAACAGAAAATGCACTGAGCAGGTTTAAAAAGAAATGTCTCATATCCACAGGACAGACCCAATCCAAATATTCTGAGCCTTGGGATATTGTTGTGGTATCTGAAAAATCATTTGAGAAGATGACTTCCATGGAAATGCTGCAAAAAGACTTCCCTTTTTGCAGGCTTTTCTTTTTGCCGTCCAGTGTTTACTCCCCTAAAATTCATCGGGAAGACGTGATCGTTTATTCGGACAAAAACACGTTGATCAACAACCTGGTGACCGTTTTAAACTTTCAAATAGAGATGGATGATAAAAGCAGGCGCTTCGCCATGTTTTCTATTTGCCGTGAACCCCTTTTTTCAGGGAATGAAATCAAGGCTTTTTTGCAGGAGTTAAGGGAAAAGAGAAACAGCCCCCTTAATTTGTTGCTGTTTGCTGAAAGAGGATCAGAAATCTGTCACTATACCCATTTTTTGTACCCTGAACGGATTGTTGATACGCTGGACTGTTCTGTTTTAAAAGAAGAATCCCTAAGACTCTATTTGGAGGGGGATGAACTCAAAGGAGGATTTCTCTCTGTTCCTCATCAGTGCGTGTTTTTGGAAAACATTCACGATTTGGATCCAGACGATCTGTTATACCTTTATTCGTTGATGAATCAGAACAACCGTTTTCCCATCGTTGCGTCATGCCTTAGAGAAGAAGTGGAAAAGGTCAAAACCGTATTTGATTTGTTCGATACCGTTGAGATTCCGCCCATGCGAACGAGAAGGGATGACATCCCGTTCATCATCAACGATTTAATCGCTCAATTTGCCCAAGAACATAATTTGAAGGTCAGCTATCCAACAAAAAGCGTATTGGATGTTTGCAGAATGTACAGCTGGCCAGAAAATTACTCCGAATTGAAAAAATTTACTCGGGATTATTGCCTTAATGGGTCACTAAAAACGTTGCAAGAGTTTTTCAAGGGAATAGAATTGATCACAAAAGAGGAACAGCTGCCTCAGCTGAACCTATTCCAAAAGAAATTAAGAGATACCGTTGAGGAGATCT
>CAYYNI010000276.1:0-2568 GCA_964472765.1 uncultured Thermotogaceae bacterium
CTCGAACAACACTGTGAAGTTGAATTCAACAAACTCAGAGCAACTGCCTTTCAAAATGCTTATTTTGAAAAAGATAACAATGCAAAAACTGGAACCAAAGGCGATTATATCTACAAGGAAACGGATGAACATGGAACGGAAGTGATTTCCATTATGTTTGAAATGAAGAATGAAATGACGAAACCGCTACAAAAAAAAGGAATGAAGACTTTTTCACTAAACTGGATAAAGATCGTAAAGAAAAAAATTGTGAATATGCGGTTTTAGTATCCTTATTGGAGTCGGACAATGAACTTTATAATACCGGAATCGTGGATGTATCTCATAAGTTTGAAAAAATGTATGTCGTTCGTCCCCAATTTTTTATTCAGATCATAACACTGCTACGTAATGCGGCCATGAACTCCATGGCTTACAAAAAAGAATTGAATTTAATCAGAAACCAGAATATTGATATCACAAACTTTGAGGAAAAATTAAATACTTTCAAAGAAGGATTTGCCAGAAACTATGATCTGGCAAGCCGAAAATTTAAAACTGCGATTGATGAAATTGATAAAACAATCACTCATCTTCAAAAAACAAAAGATGCACTGTTATCATCAGAAAACAACTTGCGTTTGGCAAACAATAAGGCGGATGATTTAACTATTAAAAAGTTAACTTATGATAATCCAACAATGAAAGAAAAATTCAATCACATTAAAGATTAACCCGAGTATAAACAGATAAAAATACAAAATGACTAAAAAAAGATATTTTACCAAATCAGGATTCAAACTGGCCACAAAATGCCCGACCAAGCTTTTTTATACCGGAAAAAAAGAATATGCGAATCAAAAACACGATGATAGTTTTTTGGAAGCACTTGCCGAAGGCGGCTTTCAGGTTGGTGAACTTGCAAAGTGTTATTTCCCGGGTGGGCATGATATAACAACACTGGATTATGATAATGCACTTGCGCAGACAAATAAGCTGTTGGAAAAGGATAATGTGATTATTTATGAAGCTGCCATTGCCACAGAAAAGTTATTCATCAGGGCTGATATACTTGTAAAAATCGTTAATGCAATCAGTTTGTATGAAGTTAAAGCCAAATCTTTTGACCCTAGGGAACAAGATGTCTTTTATAATAAAAACGGAACGCTTAATTCCGAATGGAAACCCTATTTATACGATGTGGCCTTTCCAAAGTAGGTTAGTTCAATTGCAATGCAACACATCACTTCTTACTGAAGCTTAAAGATAATGGGATTGACCCCGTAGTCTTGCTCTAACCAATAAAGTATATTAGTTCCGACTTTATCTGACAGCCGAGTTGAAAAACTCTGTTAATGACTTTTCAGCTGCTTTTGGGTTATGCGGTTGATATTTTGGTGACATGACTTTCCAGTCAGGAAACATTTGTTTCAGTTCATCAACTTTACTACTATTATTATCGCTTCTAAAACCATGAAGATAGGGGTAGATTCTCTCAAGTTAAAAACCCATCAGAATTAATAAGTCTGATTATTGAATTAAGAAAGTGGTTAGGAGGAATTGGGAGATTAATTTGAAAAAAAAATGAAGGCTCAGCAATACTGAGCCTCCTTCAAGTTTAGTATCTTTGTATATTTTTATTCACTATATAGGTTTCTTTTAAATTTCTTATCTGAAAACGCCCACAAATCTCCTGATGCAGTGCATTTTATTTCTTCCCTACGATAAGGCTTACACTCTACATTAACAGTACTACCATCATAAAAAGAGGCTAAAAAAGCTTCTTCAACATATTTCAACAATGTAGAACTATTATTATCTCCCCTAAAACCAAAATAGCAGTTTTCCAATGTCTCACATTTAAATGTTTTTTGATAGCTTCTAGGAAAGTACTGTTTTTTTGGTTTAATTTTATGTCTTGTTCCATAGACTACGACTTCTTCCATATTTGGGTTGACAGATGGTCGAAGACCTAGTTTCTTACAAGATGAAAAATCTTCACCCGAAATATAAGAAGCAAATTCAAAAGCAGACTGTTCAATCATAATTCTGGCTGCCAATGTCAAGCTATCACCAGTATAGTTGGACCAGTCAATAAATAAACCTCTTTTATCTTTGGCTCCTTCTCCGTCCGCGGCAGAATCTAATGAATCCAACAAACTTCCCATCGAGTTTACATCTACCAAGAAACTTCCTCCATCTAATAATTGAAAATCCAATTGTAGTAGAGTCTTAAAGTTTGACTTATTAAACCCGAAACTAAAATACTTGGAAAGCAACCCGACACTTTTCCCTTTGTTCAAACTCCTTTCTTCTGAGCTCAATTGACCTCGAATGAAGTAATGATAATGAGCAGACTGTGCGAATCTATGTTCGAGGATTTTAACCCCCGTACTCTTGAACATGGTGAACAATGTGTTCATATAAATCATCCTAAGATTACTACTTCCTGTTCCTTTTGAAAAGTCTGGCATTTCATCAATAATAACCACTCTATTAACACCTGAGTCCTTCAACTTCTGATTTACACAACTAGCTCTATTATCCAGAGCATCTAGTAAATAAATAGGAGATGTTGTAATAAAGTCA
>CAYYNI010000277.1:0-2508 GCA_964472765.1 uncultured Thermotogaceae bacterium
GATATTTTGATATAATGGAGCTTAAAAGAGCGGTTGTTATAACATACATGTTGAAAGGGGAAAGAGAAGATGGAATTATCAGAAAGGATTGGACGATTATTCTTGATCGGAATAATAGGGACAGAACTGACAGATGAGACGAAAGCCCTCATTGATAGAATAAAACCGGGGTTTATCATTCTTTTTCAAAGAAATATCAAAACAAAAGAGCAGTTAAAACGATTGGTCTGTGAAATCAAGAAATATGTGAACAGACCCATTGTTTTTGCCATTGATCAAGAGGGTGGGATTGTAACACGTCTGGAAGAAGGTTTTACGATTTCCCCAGGCGCAATGGCATTAAGTGCGACGAATCATTCGAAAAACGCCTTCGAAACAGGAAGATTACTAGGTCAAGAAATGTATGCTATGGGGATTAGCTGGAATTTGGCACCTGTAGTCGATATCAATGACAATTACTTAAACAGAAGTACAGGAGTAAGGGCGTTTGGGGATACATTAGAAAGGGTTTGTGAGTATTCTCAAGCCTTTTATGACGGATTAAGGCAAACTGGGTGTTCGGCTTGCGCCAAGCATTTTCCCGGAAATGGCAGTATAGAGGCAGATCCCCATTTGGATATGCCTTTTTTGAATAAGTCTATGGATGAATTGATGGAATATGAATTGGTTCCTTTTAAGCGGTTGATTGACAAAGGAATTGAATCGGTGATGATCTCCCATGTCTATCTCCCCAAAATAATGAAACAAAAGGTGCCTTCAGTCATTTCCCCGGAGGTTATGCAAACGATGCTGATGGATAAGCTTGGTTTTCAGGGTGTTCTCGTCAGTGATGATTTGACAATGGGGGGGGTTTCCAATTTTTATAGCGTGGAAGAAGCGGCCTATCACGCTTTAATGGCAGGAATGGATGTCATTGATATCTGTCATGATGGAGAGAAGATGGCCAAAGCGCATGACTATTTATGCGAAAAAGCATCCAGCGATCCAGAAGTGATGGAAGCAGTTAACAGGTCTTTTCAGAAGGTAGAGGCTTTTATCCAACGTTTTAACGTTCCTCTTTCTCAGATGGATCCTCAGATTGTGGGAACGAATGAAAATATCAGACAAATGCAACACATTGCGGATCAAACCATCACCGTTTTCAAAAATGAAGATAACCTTGTACCCTTACCACAGCTCGATCAAGACGATTTAATCTGTGCCGTTAATCCCCTTAGGCAATCGCTTGTAGAGGAGGAAAGAAACGGTACCTATGTATCCGGATTTCTGCGAGATCGATTTCCTGATACCCCTTATATACGATTTGATGCTAAGATTGAAGAAAAGATGGTTGAAAATATCTTGGATGGTAAATCCGGAGAAACAGCCGTTGTCATGACTGAAAATGCCTATCTTTTTCCCGGGCAGAAAAAATTGGTTCAACTGTTGATCAGCCAATATAAGAGGGTTTTACTGATTGCGTTAAGAAATCCTTATGATGGTGGATTATGCGGGGTTAAAAATGCTGTTTTTTCATATGGATACAGTTTACCTAATCAAAAGGCCTTGATTAAAGTTTTAAGAGGAGAAATACCAGCACAGGGAGCCTGTCCGGTTCGAATTGAGGGCATTGATTAACGGAAGAACGAATTACAAGGTCAATCTGATTTCCACTACCTTGCCCAAAAACATACAGTCTCTCTCCCATTCTTCTGGTTTGAAGAAGATGGGATCGTAAGCGTTATTTTCGCTTAACAACCAGATTCCTTGTTTCGTGCGATAGAGCCTTTTCAGTAACGCCTGATCACTATTGACAATGACTAACGCAATGTCTTTGTTGCTAGACTGTTCGATCGGGATGCGCTTGATCAATGCAATTGATCCGTTTTTGATCAAAGGCTCCATACTGTCTCCATGTACTGTTACAGCGAAATCTGCGTCAACCCCATACAGATAATCTTCTATGTTTTCCTGAGCCATGATATGTGCCCCTGCTCCCGTCATTCCTAGCAGGGGTATTTGATCCTGAAGGTATTCCAACGCAATTTGTGCATCAACACCTTTTTGCCTCAGATAGGTACGAATTTTTTCAATCGCTTCTTCCTTTTGAGAAGATTGGATTGGTTGAACCCCTTCACTAGCTCTTAACAGATATTCCAAAGAAATTTCAAATAAATTTGATAGTTTGATCAACACCTTTTTTGAAGGTTTTCGGATGCCTCTTTCGTAGGCGGAAATCGTTGACATATTCAGTTTCAAAAGGTTAGCCAATTCCTGTTGGCTTAATCCTCTTTTTTCTCTTAACTCTTTTAAGAGTATTTTGATTGACACTGTTTTCTTGGCTCCTTTTCTTTTTTAGCTGCTTTTAAATTATAGCACAGAATCCGAATCATACAAAATGTATGCATAAAAAAAGAGAAAGCAAAAAAAAGAGAATAATACTTGACATAATGTACGAATTAGTATATAATCGCTTTGAAAGACAAAAGACAATAACCCCAATAACTTCCCTACCCCCTCCCCGGGGGT
>CAYYNI010000278.1:0-2494 GCA_964472765.1 uncultured Thermotogaceae bacterium
GGAGGCCCTATGAAACGGACGTATATGTTTATGATGTATATTTATGAGAATGCATTTAGGAAGTTCACTTCTACAGGTCCTGGTTTTGCTTCAGTCATCAGCATTTTGGCTGCAGGTATTAGTTTCGGGTGTATTTTTTTGGTCAGAAAGATGGTTGAAAAGGAAGTGAATTTGGTATGAACAAGAAAAGAAAAAAGGTTGCGACCGTCACCTTTGAAATTGGGATGCTTATCCTGGCCCTTTTTTGGCTTTATCCCTATTTTTGGCTCGTGTTCTCTAGTATAAAACCCCAAAGGGAGATATATACGCAGTTTTGGCCTTCTGCATTTACTCTGGAGAATTATCAGTTTATCTTCAGTACGTCGGAAAAAATGAATCGGGATTTTATCAGAGCACTCATGAATAGTCTCTTTATATCCCTTACTGTTACTGCCAGTGTGGTCTTTACTTCAGCCCTTGTGGGTTATGCCATTGCTAAATTCAAATTTTTGGGAGGAACCATACTGAAAAATTTCACCATCTTTCAGATGCTGTTTCCCGGATTTATGTTCACCATTCCCACCTTTGTTGTGGTTAAGGCGTTGGGGCTTTTAAATTCATTGGCCGGTTTGATTGTTCCCGCTTTGTTTGGTGCTTGGGGCGTTTTCATGTTTACACAGAGTTTCAGAAATATTCCCAACGATTTTATTGAGGCGGCTCGGATGGAGGGGGCTTCTGAAACCCGAATTGTCTTATCTATCATGATACCCATCGCAAGATCCACAGCAAGTATTGTGGGATTGTTTACATTCATTGGAATATGGGATAACTTTTTAACGCCTCTGATTTTAATCAGTGATTATGATAAAATGCCTTTGTCCGTGTTGTTGGCCAGCTTTAATCATGAGTACGGTTCTCAGATCGGTGCGCTCTTGTCCGGAGCCGTTATTCAGACAATGCCCATGGTCCTGTTGTTTTTGATCTTCAGAAAATATTTTTTAGAGGGAATAGCCGTATCATTCAAATAAATCTAAATCAAGCGGGTGATTGTTTATGTATCTAAAATTAAAGAGAAGTGTGTTAAACCCTTTGTTCGGGCCTGAACCCAATCACTTATGGGAATCGAGATATGTCTTTAATCCAGCCGTGGTCTATGACGGCAGCGTTTTTCATATGCTTTACCGGGCTCAAGGAGCAGATATGGTATCCAGAATGGGCTATGCCGTCAGCCTGGACGGTCTTCATTTTAACAGGATGACCAAGCCGGTCTTTTCTCCAGCCGTTAAGGAAGAACTCTATGGGGTTGAAGATCCAAGAATTACGCAAATAGACGACCGGTATTACATGACCTATACGGCTTATTCACCTGAAGGAATAAAAATCGCTTTGGCTGCCACAAAGGATTTCTTCCGCTGGGAACGATTTGGTATTATCCTCGATGATTTTGATCCGGACAAAGATGCCGTTTTATTTCCTGAAAAGATCAACGGCCAATATGTGATGTTACACAGAGATCCTCCGAGTATCTGGATTGCCTACTCGGATGATTTGGTTCATTGGAAAGGACATCAAAAGATTGCCGATCCCATTGACAATCACTGGGAAAATGAAAAGATCGGTGCCGGTTCTCCTCCCATAAAAACACCGTACGGCTGGCTACTGGTTTACCATGCCGTTCATAAACATGCCCCCGAACCCTCACGACTAACGTATCGTTTGGGGTTTATGCTATTGGATAGTCAGGATCCCTCAAAGGTAATCAGACGAACTGCAGAGCCTATTTTGGAGCCGGAAGAAGAATGGGAGATCTTTGGAGGTGTACCTCAAGTTGTTTTTACAGATGCTTTGATTGAGTATCAGGATCAGTATTTGGTTTATTACGGTGCTGCAGACAATTACATCGCACTTGCCACCTGTTCAAAAAAAGAGGTTTTTGATTGGATTAACCAACAATAAAAAATTCGCCTATTTGGGATGAAGATTATGATTCTTCATCCCAAATAAAGACTAATTGTGAAATACATCTTCCGTTGGCATCATAGATTTCACCGGCTATTTGTAGACCTGTATCGGCGTATTTTAAAACCTGAGATCCCGTTTGCTTAGAAGCTTGGAGGAATGTGATTCGAATCAGCTTTTCCTGTTGATAGTCATAAATGGCCTGTGAGAGGGTCGTTCCTTCAGGGCTTTTTTGAGTGGATCGCAACAACTGCCCCCGTTCGTTGTATTCATTTTCATCGTAAGCGGTTAGCCGGTTGTTTGAATAATGTTTAACCATGATGGGCTCGTTTGCGGCAATCGCTTCATCGTACTCGTAGACGGAATAATGCATGAGGGAATCCTGATTGTAATTAAATTGTCTAACCATTCTATCGTTTTCATCATACTGAATGATCACTTTACCCATCATGACTTGCCCTTCGTAAGTGCGTTTTTCCTTTATCCGATTTGTTGCATCATAAAGTGTTTCGGAAAATCCGACAATCTCATCATTTGAATCCAGAAAAAGCTCTTT
>CAYYNI010000279.1:0-2493 GCA_964472765.1 uncultured Thermotogaceae bacterium
ATTTATAAAAGAAACCAATGAAATGATCGAAGAACTAAAAGACAACATCATCGAAGACAAACGGTTCATCTCAGAAATCCTTTGCTTTAGTCTGGCATTGGCTTACAAAAAAGAGTACAGACGATACTTAAGGTTGAAATCAAAGGAAACGCCATTAATAAATTTTCTCGAGATTTCTCCGGAAGATTATCAGTTGTTTAAACATAACAAGGTCAACAATCTCATTCAAAAAAGAGCCATCCCGGAAAATCAGAAAAGAAGAATCATCCAACAAACCATACAGTTTATTAAAAGCATTGAAAAGAGGGATAGATGATGGAAGATAAAACACTATTATGTGCTTTTGGAACGTTAAAATCCGGATTCCACAATCACGCATTAATTGAAAGATCACAACAGATCGGAATCGGATTCACCAAGGAAAAGTATCTGATGACAACGGTGGACAAACGACCTTTGGAAGTCATCAGCAAAAACGGTAGTATGATCCAGTCATTCAAAAAGGAAGATTTACTCAAAACACCGTTTCCATATGTATTAGAAAGCGTTCAGCAGTATTTCATCGAAATTGAATTGTATCTCATTACTCAAAGAACCCTTAAACTGTGTGACAGATTTGAAAGTGTTCCCTATTTGTATTATCGAAAAGGGATAGAAGTGATTGTTAACGAAAAACTGTATCAGGCACAAATGTATTTTTACAATGAACAGTATCAGCTATAAAATTTTACCTACAGTAAAATTTTAAATGAAAATAGCGTTGAACAAACACTATATATGTTAAAATATTATGATGACGGACATCTATTCAGAAATATTATGTTTAAAATAAAGAGAAAAGATAAAAAATGCAAGAGGTGACTCACATGATCACAAAAAGGGAATTTTTAAATACGAATGGATGCGCAACACTTGGCTGGTTAACACATCATCAAAAGGGTGAACGTCCCCCCCTCACCTTTGCCCAGGAGAATCGTTTTTACATTGGAACCCGCATTGGACAAAAGGCAAGAGATCAGTTTCCGAATGGACAGCTGATCTCTGGTATCAACAATCAATCCGTTATCGCAACGACTCGAATGGCATTACAGAAAACGCAAAACGGCGTCTTCTTTGAAGCAGCATTTGAAGCGAACGACTTTATTGCAAAAGCGGATATTGTCAGAAAAATTGGTACTGTTTACCATATCATAGAAGTGAAATCCTCAACAGAAAAAGACCTGTCAAAATCCGAGGGAAGAGAGTATGTTGAAGACCTGGCTTATACCGTATGGGTGGCGAGAAAGGCGGGATTCAATGTAGAAAAGACCTCGCTGTGGTTTCTCTCGAAAGACTACCGATTGGGAGATCATGCCAGCAAACTCTTTTCAAAAATCGAGTGCACCCAAGCCGTGGACATGTTAGTACCCGTTTACGATTCAAAACCCAACTCTATTCAAGCCACCCTTCAAAATACAAATCAGCCAACTCCGAAACCCATCACAGACTGCAAAAATTGCGATTTTAATCACCAGTGCTATCCGGACTTCGATGCTATGACCATCTATCAAATTCCAGGTCTGCGAACGGCAAAACACCTGGAAGTAGGTAGACGTACCGCCCAAGACATGGTGGGAGAGAAACTCAATGACACCCAAAAAAGAGCCGTTGATTGTATCATCGATCAAGTGATTTACAGCGACCAGACAGCCATCAACAATGAAATGCAAGAATGGCAATATCCCATCGCCTACTTCGACTTTGAAACCGTCTCCCCCCCGATACCCATTATCCCAGACACAAAACCATATGAAAGACTCCCCTTTCAATATTCACTTCATATTGCACAAAACAAGAATCAATCCATAGACGACTACGAACACAGGGAATATTTGGCAGATCCTAAAAACATGGAAAAAAGTATCAGCGAACTGGCACAACAAATGGCAGATGACCTTGAAAATTGCCAAACCATCGTTGCCTATCACGACTCCTTTGAAAAAGGCGTGACAAAATGGCTGGCCCAATGGGCTCAAGATCATGGAGATGATAACCTTTCAGAAAGACTCAAAGCCATAAACGAAAGATTTGTTGACCTGAAAAAAGTCATTGAACACCATTATTACGATCCACAATTCAAAGGCAGCTTCTCCATCAAAAAGACACTCCCGGTTCTTGTACCACATCTGAGGTATGACAATCTCACAGTAGGAAACGGAGACGAAGCCACCACCATATTCTTAGACATGATCCTTGGACGGGAAGAGGAATTGGAAAAAAAGGGAATGAAAATGCCAGAAAGAAAGGATATGCTGGAATATTGTAAATTAGACACATGGGCGATGGTGGTTTTGAAGGAAAAACTGGAATCATTGTAAGAAAATTTTTAAACAAAACAACTGTATACTACCTCTATTCGTAGGTACTATCAAGATGGAGTTTGTAAAATTCATGGAAAAACTAGCGAATACCAAAGAGAAATTGATTAATGTGTGTAATGTGATTGATGATTCT
>CAYYNI010000280.1:0-2463 GCA_964472765.1 uncultured Thermotogaceae bacterium
CGACAGGATTGCCGTTATGTATTTGGGAAAGATTGTTGAAATGACCGATAAGAATTCGTTGTTTGACAATCCCCTTCATCCCTATACCCAGGCGTTAATTTCGGCAATTCCCATACCCGATCCCACCCATGATAAAAAACGGGTCATCTTGGAAGGAGACGTTCCCAGTCCGATTAATCCGCCATCCGGGTGTCGATTCCACACCCGATGCCCGATTGCCAAAGAGATATGTTCCAAAGAAGATCCGGTTTTTGAAGAAAAAGCCAACGGGCATTTTGTGGCCTGTCATTTTGTAAAATAAGAGAGGGATCCGTTCAATCATGAATGACGACATTCAGAATAGAAACAATGAACCTTATGAAGAATACGAATTACCATTGCTGAGAATCGAAGACGAAGAGGGCAATGAGATGAATTACGTTTGTTTACAGGAGCTGGAGCTGAATTCGAAAAAGTATCTCATCACCATGGAAATGGAATCGGAAGATGAAGAGGATGAGACGCTGGAAAATCCCTTCGCCGATGAAGAAGATGAATTGGAAGTATTTGTTTTCATCGAAGAAGGCGAAGAAAACGGTAACAGGATTATTTCCATTGTAGAAGACGATGATGAATTCAATGCAGTGGTGGAAGCCTGGAATAAAATCATAGAAAATGAATCTGAGCACACGAACCCGACAAATACACAATAATTTTGCATAATAAATGCGATTTGTTGTATAATACGGATAGAATTGATGTAAACATCGATGGGGGGAGTTTAAGATGAGAAAAATTCTTATTTTTGCGTTGATGGCTGCATTGGCTATCACGTTATCGTTTGGTCAGTTGGGGACTGACGTTTATGTTGGGTACAATTTGGGAATTAAGACAATGGCACAAGAGTCGGATGATGTGAAATTTTTCCAGAACTCAGAAGGTTTTACCGGTTCTGCTTCTCAAACCACCAGTTTCATAGACTTGGGATTGCTTGTGGATTATGAGATTGCCGATGGTTTTTCAATTGGCGGAGGAATCGGTGGGGTAATGCCGATCATGGGTAATGTTTCTTACTCAACAGGAGGCGCTACCAACACGTCGATGAGCTTTGCTTTAGACGGTATCATAGGGGTTAATTATACCTACCCTCTGGAACCCGTTATGCTGAAAGCAGATCTAATCGGAGGTGTCTCCTTTTTGAATCTGAATCAAATGGGATACATGGTCAAGGCAAAATTCGGTATCGGTTACGATGTCGGAGCATTAACGGTTTCCCTTGGAGCCGGTTATGAATTGAGAAACTACTCGATCAAACCGAGTTCAACGGAAGCGGATGCCAAGCCCGGAACATTGTCGTTTAATTCCATCCCAATCGAACTGGGGATTACACTTCGTTTTTAAAGCAGATCAATATAAACGTATAAGAGGCCGAAAGGCCTCTTTTTTATTTTCTTTACCTATCCAATCACTTATGATATAATCGAAACGAAAAAAGTCTGAATCAATTTTCATCCGTATATTGCCGATAATACGGTTCGGTAGTTTCTACGAGGGGACCATAAATCCTCTTACTATGGGTGAATTCTCTGGTTGGAAGACATATGCCAAATTTGCATATGCCCCGCCATAGGGTTTTCCTATGACGGGGCTAATTTTTTGGAGGTGCTTGGTGAAAGTAGGTGTGATTTTTGGAAGTTCATCGGACAAAGGGGTGATGAAAAAAGTAACGGATACCCTTAAATCTTATGGTGTTCAATACATCCCGGCCATCTTATCGGCGCATAGGATGCCGGATATACTCAAAGAAAAAATACAAGAGATGGAAGCAAACGGGGTGGAGATCTTCATAGCGGGAGCCGGATTAGCGGCGCACCTTCCCGGTGTGATTGCCTCGCATACCCTCAAGCCGGTCATTGGTGTGCCGGTTAATGCCGCATTAAACGGCGAGGATGCTTTGTTATCTATCGTTCAAATGCCCCCTGGAATTCCGGTTGCCACTGTGGGAATCGGCAGGGGAGATAATGCGGCCATTCTCGCCATTGAGATATTGGCTTTAAAAACCCCCCAATTGAAAGAGCAATTACAGGCAAAGAGAGAAGAAACCAAACAAAAAATCCTGGCAGAAAATCATAGAATAGAAGACTTGTTAAAATAATTTGATCAATAAACCGGAGGTTAACATGAAAAAACGGGAACAGTTATACGAGGGCAAGGCCAAAAAGATCTTTAAAACCGATGACAGAACGCAAGTGATCGTCCATTACAAAGACGATGCCACCGCATTTAACGGTGAAAAAAAAGATACAATCAGTGGAAAAGGTGTACTGAACAATACCATCACCGCCATCATTTTTGAAATGCTTGAAAAGTCCGGTGTGAAAACCCATTTTATTGAAAAACTAAACGACAGGGAACAGTTATGCCGAAAGGTGGACATCATTCCCTTAGAAGTGATCGTTAGAAATGAAGCCGCCGGAAGCATGG
>CAYYNI010000281.1:0-2462 GCA_964472765.1 uncultured Thermotogaceae bacterium
CAAAGACTTCTCTCAAATTCAGTTAATGGATGAAAGAAAGGCCATTGACAGCCAATTGCTGGTCTATATTGGAAAAGGAATAGACGATGAATACATTTCAAGGGTGAAATCTTTGAGTCTTAGGGATAAAGAAGTGAATAAAAACATTCGTATAGTCTATACACCGCTGAATGGAACGGGGAATATTCCCGTTAGAAGGATTTTAAAGGAAAGGGGATTTGAAAATGTTTATGTTGTACCTGAACAGGAAAACCCCGATCCGAATTTTCCCACCATTGACTATCCAAACCCGGAAGACATCAAAGCGTTTGAGTATGCCATCGAACTCGGTAACTCGGTGGATGCGGACATTCTGATTGCCACAGATCCCGATTGCGATCGATTGGCTGTTATGGTGCATGACGGTAATCGGTATCAAGCGTTGAATGGCAACCAGACGGGAGCTTTGCTCATAAAATATATTCTCGATGCTTTGGATGAAAAGGGACAAATTCTTCACAATGGCGTTATTGTCAAGTCGATTGTAACCGGTGATTTGGGAGAAAAGATTGCCCGACAATACGGTGTTCAAACCGTGGAGGCTCTCACGGGTTTTAAAAATATCTGCGGTAAAGAAAATGATTTTGAAAAAACAGGTGAATACCAATTCATCTTTGGTTATGAGGAAAGTATCGGCTACGTTTACGGCACATTCGTTCGTGACAAGGATGCGGTCATTTCCGCCATGTTGTTGGCAGAGGCAGCCGGTTATTATCAAACGAAGGGGAAAAACCTGTTGGATGTCTTGGAAGATATTTACAAAGAAGTGGGATATACAGCTGAAGGACCTTTTTCATTGGTTTTAGAAGGTATTGAGGGAAGCGAGAGGATCAAGCGGATGATGGTTCATGTTCGAGACAATCCCCCCTTTGAAGTTGCAGGTGTAAAGGTGAGAGAGGTAATCGACTTTTTAACCCAAGACAACATCGATGTAGGAAAGACTAATGCGTTAAAATACACATTGGAGGACGGGTCCTGGTTTGCCGTCAGACCATCCGGAACTGAGCCAAAGATCAAGGTTTACGTCTATACCAACGGATCCAGCAAAGCGCAAGCAGATGAAAAGGCTGCCGCCATACAAGCGGGTATCAGAAAGCTGTTGGAGAAAGTCCATTAATAAAAAAGTGTTTTCCAGTCCAATAACAGATATCGTGACTACAAAAGGCACAAATATAAAAAAGCAGGCTGTTATAACAGCCTGCTTTTTTTATTATTGATAGCAACCGGTATTATGTAGCTTATACGACAACGATGTTGACAATTTTGTCGGGCACGATGACGACCTTTTTGATTTGTTTGCCCTCTGTGATTTCAGTGATTCTTTCCCTTTGTAGAGCTATTTGTTGCGTTTGTTCTTTTGAGAGGCCTGTAGGAATCATAAATTTGTCCCTTATCTTGCCGTTCACTTGAACCACAATTTGGACTTCATCTACTTCTAATGCACTTTGATCCACTTGAGGCCATTCCTGTTGAACAATCATATCTTCATTTCCCATTTCATGCCAGAGTTCTTCGCTCATGTGTGGCGCAAACGGCGACATCAGGATCAAAAGTTTTTCTAGAACTTCTTTCAGAAGGGCTTTGCTCCACTTTTCTTTATCGATGGCAGAAGTATAATCGTTGAGTTCGTTGGTCAGTTCCATCATACCGCTAATAGCAGTGTTGAAATGAAAATCCGTCTCGATGTCTTTCGTGATTTTTTCAATCATTTGATGGAGCTTTCTTCTCAAATCCTTTTCGGGTTTAACAAACTTACCGCCGTCGGCAGAATCGTTCAAATAAGGAATAATATTCATGGCGGCGTTCCAAACCCTTTTCAAAAACCGATATACACCTTCTATGCCTTTGTCGTTCCATTCGGCATCCTTTTCAGGCGGTCCCATAAATAGGGTGTACATCCTCAAGGTGTCTGCCCCGTAATCGGTAATCATCTGTTCCGGGGAAACGACGTTCCCTTTTGATTTTGACATCTTGTGACCATCTTTGTAGATCATTCCCTGTGTAAACAGGTTTTTAAAGGGTTCTTCAAACCCGACCATTCCCAAATCCGATAAAACTTTAGTGACAAATCGGGAATAGAGCAGATGGAGTATGGCGTGTTCCACGCCTCCGATGTATTGGTTGACGGGAAGCCAGTTGTTAACATCTTGTGTTGAGAATGGTTTATCTTCCATTTTGGGATTGATAAATCTCAGATAGTACCAAGAACTGTCCACAAAGGTGTCCATGGTGTCCACTTCCCTTCTGGCGGGTCCGGAGCATTTCGGGCATGTGGTGTTGAGAAATCTTTCATCTGAAGTCAAAGGTGACTTTCCCGTGGGATCGAATCTCACATCCAAAGGTAGTTTAACCGGAAGGTCTTCTTCCTTTACCGGTACCATTCCGCATTTTTCACAGTAAACAATCGGTATCGGCGCTCCCCA
>CAYYNI010000282.1:0-2459 GCA_964472765.1 uncultured Thermotogaceae bacterium
CTTCACAACGGCAGATTATGATATCGTCTTCTTTCATCTACCTCACCACCTTTTTGCCGTTTTCATACGGTTTGATCGAACGGACACGGTTAACCAGTTGACTATCCGTTTCAACCGTTATGACCGCTGTTTTATCCTGTTTTTGTCCGTATAGCACTTTTGTAACCAGGCCGCCGCCAAGAAGCTGGCCATCACGTCCGAATAAGGCCACCCGTTCGCCTTTTTCAGGCCGGTTCAGCTGTTCATAGGGAATGGAAACCGTTCCGGTTCCGGTTTGGGGATTACGTTGTTCAACGAAAATGGCCAATCCTGGACAACCGCTGATGCAAGATTGACAGCCGGTGCATTTTTCAAAATCTACCACCGGCGGGCGGTTGATGTCTTCCTTTGGAATAAAGATTGCACCAAACGGACAGCTTGCCACACAAGGGTTGCAGGGAATCTCCTGGAAACATTCGATAACGGCATAGGGTTTTGACATGCGTTGGACATCCGGTAATTTTTCGTCGATATTTTCCTGAGATGGGATACCGGAATAGGCAAGCTGTGTAATATCGTGCTGATGCTGTTGAATCTTCTCACTGGTGATGACCGATTCTTCGTATAATTGAGCCAGTCCGTATCGAATCTTTTCCCCCACCGGTCCGGAACGCAGCCCATGCAGCTCGTCTTTCAGATGTTGGATGCGATCGTTGACCCGTTCATCTGCATTAACGTATTTAACCGCATTCAATCCGGCCAATTCCCCTTCCAGCATGGCGGCACTGGCTTCTTCTATTCCGGCTAAATCGCCGGCAACAAATACACCCGGTTTGGTCGTTTCGAGATTGGCGGTTCTCTTGGGAACAATGCCACCCAATTCACTGATAAAAGTTGTTTCACAGCCCATTTGTGAGAGAATATCTGATAGAGGCGTCAACCCTACCGCCAGACAAATGGCATCACAATCAAGTTGTCGTTGCGTTCCTTCTATTTCCTGCCAGTTATCATTTAATTGGCAAATAACGGCACCTTCGACCTTTTCGATGCCCACAGCCCTTTTAATCGTATGCCGGGTTAAAATGGGTACCCCCAATCTTCTCAGTTTCGAAGCATGGACCAAGTACCCGCCTATTTTTGCCGCAGCTTCCACCACCCCGATGACTTGAACACCCGCCTGTATCAACTGATACGAAACAATCAGCCCGATGTTTCCCGAACCGATCATCAACACTTTATCAGCCGGTTTAATCCCGTAGATATTCATCAGCGTCTGAACAGCACCGGCCCCAAAAATGCCGGGTAAATCATTATTTTCAAAGGGAAGGAAACGTTCAAATGCACCGGTGGCAAGTATCATGGATTTCGGTTTGATTTTTATCATTTTTTCATCATGAAGGGCTGTAAGAATACCGTCTTCATAGTACCCCAAGGCAGTCGTTGCGGTCATGATATCGATTGTCGGCAAGTCTTCCAATTGGGAATTCAACTCTTGTGCAATGTGTATCCCCCTGGTACCGGCATGTTCTTCCTCGGAACCAAAAAAGCGGTGTGTCTGTTTGATCAGTTGTCCCCCCAGAAACGTTCTTTCTTCAATGAGAAGGGTTTTTAACCCGTTTTTGCCGGCCGCAATAGCAGCACAAATCCCCGCCGGGCCTCCCCCGACAATGGCCACATCATATTCATGTATCATTCGGTATCCCCTCCGGTTTTTGATTCTACAATCATCCCGTCAACAGCATCTGTAACGCAGATTCTGGTGTTAGGAACACCGTTCACACTCATCAGACAGGAAGAGCAATGACCGATGGCACAAAAAAGCCCTCTGGGTCTTTTCAGCACGTCGCTTTCGCTGTAATGCCAAATTCCGGCTGCATGAAGAGCTGCAGCGATGGTTTCGCCTTCATAGGCTTCCACCTCTTTTCCGTTGAAGGAAAAATGAATTCGTTTGCCTCTTTTAAAGTCAAGAATCGGATGTTCTCTGATCCTCATATTTCAACCCCCTGATCTTACAAAAAACGCAATATAAGTGACTTTCATGAATATTTTCCAGTCATTTATTTAGTATATCACAATGTTTTTGCAGGGCGTTTTTTTCATGAAAGAGAACCATAAAAAATAAATTCGAAAGGGTAATGAACGGTCTTATTATAATTTTCAGAAGGATTCTTGTGAAAAAAATTGCATGATTTGATGAATGAAAAAAATATCTCTTTTTATATCGTGATGATCGGCAAAAAAATAAATGGTATAATGAAGGTGTTTACTCCAACAGTAAAAAAGGTACCAGTCATCTCGTCAGTTTTGATCACATTTTTTGTCATCTTTATGAAGGAGGTTAAAAATGTCTCATTATATGGAGAAATATACTCAATGGCTTGAAAATGATTTTTTTGATGAACAAACCACCAAAGAATTGGAGTCCATCAAGGGGAACGAGGATGAAATCAAAGACCGCTTTTACACTGAATTAAACTTTG
>CAYYNI010000283.1:0-2443 GCA_964472765.1 uncultured Thermotogaceae bacterium
GAAAAGTGTTTTAATCGTTTTGGCTTATTAATTGGAGTTGAGAAGATATGTCGTTGGAAATCGAGAAAAAATTTCTGGTCTCTCAAAGACAAGCAATATGGTTGAAGAACCAGTATCCGCATCAACAAATCGGAATCATCCAGTGGTATATCGATGGGGCAAACAATACCAATAAAAGCGAACGAATCAGGTTGATTCTGGATAAACAAGAGAAACAGGTTTGGATCAAGGGAAAAAAGGAATGTATCGACCAAAATCTCATTTATAGAAGAGAAGAAGAAACACAAATCGAAAACACATCCATTCGAATGGACGAACTGAGGAATTTTCCTTTTATAATAAAACTTCGCTCCATTTTTGAGTTGCCTTTTCAAGCGGAAGTAGTTTTAGATTGCTTTCTTGATAATCCTTATTGTATTTATGATGTAGACTACTTGATGGAAATAGAACTGAAAAACAACAAAGCGCCATTGGATGAAACGGTTGATACAGTCCTACGATTTTTAAAACTCCACGACCTTAACGATGTCTCTACCAATTTTAATTATGCCAATCATGCTATTGCTTTGCGCTCGTTTTGTGTCAATGAAACGAAAAAAAACGATATAGCTATTTTAACTGAACTTTTAAAAAAGGAATTGAGAGGGGATAACATTGGACAGGATTAAAAAAATGACCATAATCTTGCTTTTATTGATAAGTGCAAATTTCTTGTTTGGCATCAGAGTAAGTGAGCCTGAAAAGATTTTAAGTGTCTATTCTGCCGAGGATATCAAGCAGATCTTTTTAGAAAGTCGGATGTTTGAATGGGTTGATAAATTTGAAGTGAAAGACGAGGGGATTTTTCTTTTATCCGGTAAATGGTATTACAAGGTGATGATGGAGGAAGATCAAACCCTTTTTTTCAGCGGGTTGCAATCTCGCTATGACTATGACAGAAATCAAGTCTCCTGGCTGTTCATTGCGATATTCATCATATCAGGAGGTATTATTCTGTTTATCATATTAACGTCAGTTAAATGGCATGGTTTCAAGTGGTATAAAAAATTAAAAAATATCGAGTGAAAGGAGATAAAAATGGATCAAAGAGTCAATAAGAATTTCTTAGAAAAATGCTCTGTTCATTTTAATTCGGATAACAGAAACCGGTTGATTTCAAACAGTATTATCAACAACGGGATAAACAATTCGGCGATGAATTTTGAGTCGATAAAAGGAATGTATCATGAGTTTTCTCATGAAATTGAAGTAGGAAAAGTTACTCATCAAAAGCAAACGGGAAGATGCTGGATGTTTGCCGCTCTTAACACCATCCGTTATGCTATAACTCGGAAATACAACTTAAAGGATAAGAATTTTGAACTGTCACAATCTTATCCCATGTTCTGGGATAAATTCGAAAAAGCAAATTACTTTTTGGAGAGCATAATCGATACGTTGAACGAAGATCTGAATTCCAGAACGGTTAGTTGGCTGTTAGAGCATCCGACCAACGATGGGGGTCAATGGGATATGTTCGTTGCGTTGGTGGAAAAATACGGCATCGTTCCTAAATACGCCATGCCGGAAACATTTCACAGTTCCAATTCAAGGGAAATGAATTTTATTTTAGACTTTTTCTTAAGAAGTGCCGCAAAAAAATTGAGAAAACTGCATCAAGAAAACAACACTTTGGATTTGATCAGGCAAAAAAAGGAAGAACAGCTGATTAGTTTTTATTCCATACTATGTTATTTTCTTGGAGAACCCCCCAAAAAGATCGATTTTGAATATCGGGATGAGAAGAATCATTTTCAACGTATTGGACAATTGTCTCCGGTTGAATTTTATCAACAGATTTCTCCTATCAATTTGACTGATTATATCAGTATCATCAATGCCCCAACTTCTGATAAACCTTTTGAAAAAACGTATACGGTTAAATATTTGGGGAATGTGATAGGGGAAAGGCAAATTCATTATTTAAATTTGCCCATTGGGGAGTTGAAAGCGTTGAGTATCAGCCAATTAAAAGAAGATGATCCGGTTTGGTTTGGATGTGATGTCGGAAAATTTATGAACCGAGACCTTGGTCTTTTGGATGATAAGCTCTACGAATATGAAAAGCTGTTGAATGTCTCTTTCGATATGACCAAAGCGGACCGTCTCGATTACAGAGGCAGTGTGTTAACGCATGCCATGGTTTTTACCGGGGTTCATCTTATCGAGGACGAACCCATAAAATGGAAGGTACAAAACAGTTGGGGAGAAAAGGTAGGTAAAGAGGGCTTCTTCGTCATGAGTGACGGGTGGTTTGATGAATATAATTATGAAGTGGCCATTAACAAAAAGTATCTAAACCCCGATCAGTTGAACATGTATGATCAAAAACCAATTGTTTTAGATCCTTGGGATCCCATGGGATCATTAGCCCTGTTAAGGTGATCATTACGGGGTGATTTCA
>CAYYNI010000284.1:0-2440 GCA_964472765.1 uncultured Thermotogaceae bacterium
CTGTCCGGATGCTGATTTAAATAATAATAGACAAAATTACTGCCAATAAACCCGGCAACGCCTGTAACCAATAACGCCATTGACCTTCCCCCTTTGTGTATCCGTTCTTTCTTTTTCTTGTCGACTGATTATAACATCAGAGAACTTGATTTTTAAACGTAAAAGCCTTTTGACCGGCAATCGCTTTTTCCTGCTATAATAGTCCAGCAAGGGATGAAAGAAAGGACGACTCTTTTGAAAAACCAGATTAACCGCATAAAAGTCATTTTATCTAAACCACAATCCATCGCCATGGGAACGATTTCCATCATGGTTTTCACCCTTCTATCCAAGGCGATGGGGTTTATCAGGGAAATGGTGCTGGCTGCAAATTTTGGCACCAGTTGGCGGCTAGACGCCTTGTTGGTAGCCATGGATCCGGCAACCAGTATTGGAGGCATCGTAACAGGTGCCATCGCTTCTATGATGGTTCCCATTTATATCAGCGAACAGAGAAAAAAAGACCCCGAACGCATGAAGGCCTACACCACCCAAATTCTATTCGTATCCTCCATCCTGTTAGTCGGATTCGGTCTCCTCTTTTCCGTCTTCCCGGATTTTTTTACCCGACTGTTTGCACCAAAATTCAGCGGTCAGGAATTCGAATATGCCGTAAGGAAGATGCGTATCATCGGTTTTTTACCCGTGATTCAGGGATTTCACTCCCTGGCGACTGCCTTGCTAAATGCTGAGAAAAAGTATATGTTGGCTTCGTCCGTCCAGCTTGTTTTTAACGTCGTCACCATTCCGGCTATTATCATCTTTGCCCCATTTTTCAGTGAAGCCAGTTATCTGTTTGCCTTTATCATCGGAACCCTCATGATGGATTCGGTGTTACTATACATCCTGAGAAAAAAGATTGATCTAAAGTTGATTGCCCAAACCTTTCACAACCCTGCCATCAAAGAGACACTCCTGTTATCGCTCCCCCTATGGTTGTCCGGGAGTTTGGGAATCATTAACGGCATCGTGGACAAGGCCTTTGCGTCGTCCTTGGACGCCGGAAGCATCAGTTCGCTTCGATATGCTCAAACCATACGGGCCATGATCACATCATTGATCATCGGCTCGCTCATGACCACGGTTTTCACCGAATTGTCACAGACCAGTGTCAATAAGGATAAAACCGCATTGGAAAACCGATTAAAGAAAACCAGCAACGATTTATTGAATTTCATGGTGCCCTTGACATTTTGGATGATCTTGATGGCAAAGCCTTTGATCCGATTGCTTTACCAAAGAGGGGAATTTTCTGCTGATTCAACCAATATGGTGACCTTAGCCTTCATCGGCTACAGCATGACCTTAATCATCTCCCCGATTTCAAATCTGTTGATGAAGGTGTTCACATCCCATAAAAAGACCAAAATTCCCCTGCTGACTACCCTCATTAGCATCTTGTTGAATTTTCTTTTCAACGCTTTGCTGATCAAACGCTTCGGAATTTTGGGACTAACCTTGAGTACCTCTTTTGTATCCTTTGTCAACCTGATTGTGTTGAACATCATTCAAAAAAGAACCTTTGACATCTCGTTTATCAAGAAAAAAAACACCGCTCTTATTCTATCCAGTTCGATCATGGTTTTTGCCCTATACTATCTTTTGAAAGATGCGATCAACACCACACTTTGGATGGTGTTGACCAATCTTTCGTTCTTCTTATTATTCGTTTACTTGAATCGGGAAATCTTGAGTCGGATCATCGTTCGCCTGAAAAAATACAAGTAAAAAGGAGCATCTTCAGATGCTCCTTTTATCCGTAAATGCTTCATCACTATTCTTTCATTTGTCTAGTGAAAAGGCTAAAGCTTATTCCGGTTGACTGCTGTAAAACTCCATTCCCAATGCTGTTCTGGCGGGAAAGCCCTTCCAATGGGTATGTTCTGCTTTGAAAGAACCGTCCTGATTTTGAGCCCATACACCTTCATTGGAATACTGAATTAAATCCAAATAGGAAGCGTTCGGCTCGCCCTTAAGGTATTGCCCGAAAAAGGCCGTAGCAAAATGCTGAACAACGTTGTTGAGTCTTCTGTTATCCCATGAAGGCTCATTATAACGGATGTAATCCTCCGCATTCATCTTCACGGATGCCAGCGGATTGGTTCCATAGGCATTTGGTGCCACGTTATGCCTTGCATTTTGGAAAACCAGCATGTAGCGCTCTGAATTGATGGCCCAATCATAGAATAATTTAACCCCATTCTCATATCCGGCCACATCATCAAAATTCCCGGCAACAAAAAAGGCAGGAATCTTCAAGCCTTCCATGGTCTGGGCATTCCAGAACATCCCGGCTCCCCATGGCGCCATGGCGAATATCGCTTTTATTCTCTCATCGATGGTGGATTCATATTCAGAATTTCCAGCCTGTCTAATACTCAAATGACCACCTGGAACGCCC
>CAYYNI010000285.1:0-2440 GCA_964472765.1 uncultured Thermotogaceae bacterium
ACTTACTCAGATCAGCTGGATAAAAGTGTTCCTCTGTGAGCGGAAATCCAATGGAAGGATCGTCAAACGCAATGGTTTGGCTTAGGTGTTTAAAAGATTGTTCATCGATGTTGTTTAGTCGGTTATAAAAAGTTAACCTGGGTTCGCCTTCCCATTGCCAGGAACTGGTGAGGATACTGATGACATCATTGGCATTCAGAGGGTCGGCATCTTTGCCGATCCAAAAATCATCGGAATAGAAATTCGGGTAATTCCTGAAAATGACTCTGTTGCTTGATGAGGTGTTTGAGCCGGTATTCCAGCCATTTATGCCTTTGACTGTAGCGGTATTGTTTACTTCCAGTTTACCGCTAATTGCAAATAAAACCCAAAGGCCTGGGGTATTTGGGTCGTCAGGATCCCCGGGTACCCATGGATCGTCAGGGTCTTCAGGCCCTCCGGGTCCACCCGGATCCCCGGTGTCCTCATTTACTTGAATTTTCGGAAAAGCACTCGCATCTTCTCCTTCAGAAGCTCGATACCAATGATAGTTTTCGTCGGCAAAGAGTGCTAAGGCACAAAAGATTATTAATAATGTGATGATGAGCCTGGTCTTCATTTTTCTCAACTCCTTTATGGGGTTTTTTCATATTGTACAACGATGCCATAGTTTTCACTGTCATTTTCGTGCTTGGTGTATAGTTCAAAATAATTTAAGGTTGCATTGCCTGTGAATACTTCTGTTGCTGCCAGAGTTGCTGTTGCTGGGAACAAAACTACAGTTGCAGGGAAGCTCTCGGTTTGCGGATTTCTTACCAAATCTTTGGATAAGGCGAATGTAAAATCCAGATTTTCCGGCACTGTTATCGCATTTAATTGGTTTTGAGTTTTTGTTGCATGAACTTCATCAGCCGCATTCTTCAAAGACATGACCACGATTCGCCTGTACTGTAATTCTTTTCCCTCATCCATAACGATGATGTTCTTATAGAGATTTGACGAAATATTGGAGATAACCATGGCGGCTATCAGTGAAAACAATAGCATGATGATTGCGATGCCTATACTCATTAAGCCTTTACGTCGTCTCATTTCGTCACCTTTCATTAGGGTTTAAAGAATCTCCTGGTTACCGTTACGGATGCTTCTTCCGGGTCTTTTTTTAAGAAGCCTTTGAATATGCCCGGGATGGAGTAGGATACGGTTGCGATATACAGTTCGCCGGTATCGGCGGCTTTGAAATCCAGTATGTTGTCCATGAGTGCGATTTCGTATTCACCGTTTACGGTTGGTATTTCTTTTTTTACCATGAGTGTTGATTCATCTGAATCAGTGGCTGAATCCAAATAGATGGTGGTTTTGTAGATCATTTCGCCTGTCCAGTCATTGCCGTTCGCCAGTTTTATTTTATTTTTTGTGTTCAATGAATCGAAGGCTTTTTCGTGTAATAGAATTGAGACGTAGGTGGCGGGATCACTGACCGTTGAACTTTCAGGTGTGATGACAAACATCTTCAGGTTTTCTGTTTCCGTCGCTGATACAGTCACAACCACATCGCTTTGCGTGATTGAGTCCACTAAAAAGAGGGTTGCACTTGTGATATTGCTGACATCATCATATGCCAAAGCCCATCTGTCTGAAAGTGAGTCCGGGATTGTGGCACGATAAAGGGGAAAATAACTGAGGTCTGTAGCTGATAATTCAGCGTCTATATTTCCATAATATTGCTTATCTTTCTTCGTCAAAATTAATTGTTCTGCCAAGGCATATCGAACGGTAATGGTGGATTGTTCAACAGTGATGGACTCTTGATTAAGGAATTCTGAATCATTAAGCTTTTTAATCACACCTCCCATACTCCCTGAATACATGAGTTCTCTTTCCAGTATTTCAAAGAAGCTGTCCACGTTTGCCTGGGCGTATGTTTTTGCGGCCAGTTCACGGTTGAATTGGTAGGCGTCGTAGGTGACATTGAACATGTTGAAGACCATCATGATGAAAAATCCCATCATGACCAGTACGACAATGAGTTCGATTAAGGTGGTTGCGTTTCTGTGCCCTTTTTTTGTGCCCATGTCAATACTCCAATACAGGCAGGCCCTGAACAATGCTCAGCGTTCCCGCCGTTTCACCGTTTGACAATTTGAGGATGATTTTAAAGTCGTCTTCTATTTCAAAATAAGTGTCTTTCTCTTCCAAAAACAATCCCAATACATAGGCAAAAGTTCCGCTGGCGGGTTCCGTTGCCAGGGTTAAAGTTGTTCTCATGCCGGTGGGCAATGTGTAGTGGAGATCATCTGCACCTGCGGATCCCGTGAATGTCAATGAAGTTGTATTGTTTGACAATTCGTATTTGATTTCTTGGTTGACGCTTTTGGAGCGTGCATCCACGAAAAATTGTCTTAACCCGTTCATCGCACTTTCCACCGTTGAGGCTTGTTCAATGTTCATCACGTTATTG
>CAYYNI010000286.1:0-2437 GCA_964472765.1 uncultured Thermotogaceae bacterium
GGGGGATGTATTTAAGCCTTTTTGACTATTCCGTTTTTTCTCAGGAGTTTATCGGTTTTGATAATTACAAAGAAATATTTAGTGATAACTTGTTTTGGAAGGCGCTTGGAAATACATTCCTTTATACCTTTGGTGTCGTTCCCTTATGGCTGGGGAAGGCCCTTTTGGTAACGGTTTTAATATACCCTTTCAGAAAAGGAATCCGAACGTTCTTCAAAGCCATGTTTTATCTTCCTCATGTGAGTTCAACGGTTATCATCGCCATGATTTGGCTTTGGGTTTTTAACCCCAACTTTGGATTACTGAACTTTTTTATGGAATCCGTTGGGTTAGATCCGGTAGTTTGGCTGGGAAACAAGGCAACGGCGTTACCCTCTTTAATCATGATGCAAGTCATCATGGGTGGGGGTTCGACGATTGTGTTGCTCTCTGCAGCCATGTCGTCTATTCCGGAGTATTTATTTGAAGCGGCTGAGATTGAAGGCGCATCTTCCTGGCAAATATTCAGAAAAATCACGGTCCCTTTGCTAAAGCCCACTATTTTGTATTCATTGGTTATGGGGACCATTGCCAATTTTCAAACCTTCTCAAACATCTACATTATGACAGAAGGCGGTCCTGAATTTTCCACCCTTACGGTGGCTTATTTGGTTTATGAAACGGCCTTTAAAAATTATTACCTCGGGCTGGCTTCTGCAATGTCTATGATTATGTTTGTTATATTGGTGGCACTTGCACTGATTCAGTTCAAGTGGTTGAGCTCCAATGTGGAATATTAAAGGGGATGATTGTTGATGAATACGATGAAGATGAAAAGGTTTTCCAAAAAGACGGTTTCCCTCATTATCCTTTCAATTTTGGCTTTATTGGCCTTCATCCCCCTGTATTGGATGATTGTAACGGCGTTTAAGGAACCCACTTTGACCATGAAGTTTCCACCGGAAATCTTTCCGAAAAACCCAACATTTCAGAACTTTGAGTCATTGTTTCAAAGGCGGGATTTGTTCCGATGGACTTTGAACAGTGTGATTGTCGCCGGAACTGTAACGATCACCCAGATTTTTCTATGTGCCATGGCCGGTTATGCCATCGCCAAGAAACGATTTCCGGGAAGTAAGATATTTTTCTGGATTTATATCAGTTCCATGATGATTCCCAAGCAGGTGACGATTGTTCCCTTGTATATCATGGTGGCTAATTTTGGAATGGTGGACAGTTATGGGGGGTTAATATTACCCAGTATTGCAGCACCCTTTGGCGTTTTTTTGATGCGCCAGTTCATGCTGTCCTTGCCCAATGAGATTATTGATGCGGCTCGAATTGATGGTGCGGGTGAATTTAGAACGTTTTGGAAAATCATATTGCCCATGTCAAAACCGGCTTTGGCTGTATTGGGGATATTTACATTCGTGGGTGAATGGAATTCATTCCTTTGGCCACTGATTGTGACCCAATCCTCCAAGATGAAGACATTGCAGGCAGGCCTGGCTTTAATTCAGGAGGAAGTGCCCATGGAATATGCCTATCTGATGGCAGGGGCGACCTTTGCAGCCATCCCTATGATTATCGTCTTCCTGTCATTCCAGAAATACTTCTTAAGAGGCGTGACGGTCGGGGCTGTGAAATAAAAAAAATCAATATTATGAAAAACTTTGCAACATCAAAAAACCCCTCTTTAGAGGGGTTTTTTAGTATCAAGTCATTTATTTTATAGTTGGGTTAGTTTTTGTTTCAAATCCTCATATGAAGTAAAGTGAATAGCAGTTATTCCGAGTTTAGCGGCAGATTCCACATTTTGTGCATTGTCATCCACAAAAACTGCTTCATTAGGCAGGCATTGTTCTTTTTCTAAGATGGTTCTGAAAAAAGCCGGATTGGGTTTGGCAATGCCGATCAAGTTTGATGGATAGACCTTTTCAAATACATCATAATCGCCGTTTATTAAATGTTTGTGATAATGGGAGTCAATGGTATTGGTACCAGCAACCACTCTTGTTTCTTCCCGTAGGTGGTTAACCAGTTGATACATGTCTTCATTTCTTTGAGGTTGGAATAGGATCTCAAAATAGTCATTTTTGACATCCACCCCGGATTTTTCCGAAAAGCTACTCCAAAAATCCTCCATGCTCATTTCCCCGGATTGAATCTTGATGAAATTTTCTGATGTGGCGAAATGAAAAAAATCCCTTTTTTCCAACCCCAATTCTTTGCAGATCGCATCCACCACATTGGTGTTGGTGCACATTACACCGCCCATATCAAAAATAAACAATCTTTTTTTCATTTCATTCTCCTTTTTTGTTCATATTTCCATTACGATGGATAAAAAACCCTTTCATTCTTAGTCAAACCCAACAGATATTTAGGATATCTAAAAGGTACTTATATCATAACATCAAAAAAAAGATTAACATGAATGTTGTTTTATAGTCTTAAT
>CAYYNI010000287.1:0-2425 GCA_964472765.1 uncultured Thermotogaceae bacterium
AATCAGGCCTTCTTTCATTTGTTTTAACCTATGTTAACGACTTGAATCAGTCTTTTGAAAATATTTTTTTCATAATGACAGATGGAAGAGATTTGGTAGTTTCATACCTTTTATTCAAAGTGATTACAAGTATTCTGGTTGGAAAGCGCTACAATTTGGACGTATTGAGGATGAAGCTACATCAGCATTATCAATCGATATTTCATTGGAAAATAAAACCCCTATCAGCTTTTATCGGAAAGTAGAGGGAGAAGACGCCAGATCAACATTATATTTTTACGTTGATGATGAAATTTATGGGATTTGGTCTGGAGACAACAAATGGGGGAAAGTTGTAAGAGAAATTCCAGCTGGTCGACATACATTAAAATGGTTTTATGAAAAAAAATTCTGTACAAATATAAATTATAGTGCATGGATTGATGAAATAAAAATGGATAATTCAATAGAACTTGGAAATGAGATAATATTCTCTGATGAGAATTTTAAAAGTGTTGTATTAAAAAACATTGGAAAAAGTGAAATTACAGAAAAAGTTTATACAAACGAGGTCAAAGATATCAAGGAACTGTATTTTGGTCTTAATTCTGGAGTTCAAAGTATTGTTGGAATAGAACATATAGAAAATCTTGAAAAAGCTAATCTTGAACAGAATAATATAAGTGATTTAACACCCTTATCAAATTTATTGAATATTGAATACTTAAGGCTTGCAAATAATAGTATAGTAAATACTAAGCCCTTGAGTGGATTAATTAAACTTAAATATTTAACCCTCCAAAACAACAATATTATCGATATTCAGTCCTTTGAGAATTTAACAAATTTGACACTTTTGTTGTTGGAATCAAATAATATTTCGAATATTAACGTACTAAGTAATTTAGTACAATTAAGTACTTTGAAAATTGGAGATAACAATATTGATAACATCGATCCATTAAGCAATTTAACAAATTTGGTAGTATTAACGCTGGATAATAATAATATTTCTGACTTAACTCCACTTGAAGAGCTTTCTGCATTAAATTTATTAGAATTAAAGTATAATGAAATAACCGATATTCAATCTTTAGTAGATAATTCAGGAATAGGAGATGGAGATCTTATTGGTTTAAAATACAACCTGCTTGATACAACCTTAAATTCTGAAGATTATGTGAATCTTCAAACAATCATTAACAGGGGCGCAGAATTGTATTATTTGCCTCAAAAATAACACAAAAAAAATGGTATTAATTTCCAATTCAGATAACTCAAATACAACGAAAGTTGCAACTTTGAAAGAACTATTTGGAACTGATTTTTAAAACCACTTGCAGGGCTATTAAGCTTTGTATGTGGTTTTTTTGGATGGAAGTGATTGTTTCGGATATCAACTTGCCTTTACATCCAGCAACCTTCATGATTCAAATTTCACATAGAAAAAGAAAAAAGCCACCAAACTCCCGTTATCTCTATAACAAGAAACCGCCGCAGAGTTAATCCTACGACGGCGATTTCAAATCTTTAACGGGAGTTGATCTCATTGACAGAGATAACAACTTATCAGAATGAAATTCCAAAGATATTCGAAAACACGGAATTCGGAAAAATGAGAGTCATCACAACGGAAGGTGATCCTTGGTTTGTCGCCAAAGATGTTTGCGGAATTTTAGAACTCAACAATGTAAGTCAGGCATTGTCTCGGTTAGACTATGATGAAAAGAATACTATCATTTTAAATGATGGAATCGGCAATCCCACTAAATTAGCGGTAAACGAATCTGGGTTGTACAGTCTCATCATGTCCAGCCGTAAACCCGAAGCGAAACGATTCAAAAAATGGGTCACAGCAGAGGTCTTACCTGCTATTCGTAAAACGGGTAGGTATCAAACGAAAGCACAGTTATCACCGGCAGAGTTTTTGCTTCAACAAGCTGAGCTCATGGTTGAAATGGACAAACGACAAAAAGCAGTGGAAGAAAAAATCCAGTCATTGCAAGTGGCCTTTGATGAACGGGATAATATTGTAATTGAAAATGACCGCCAAAGATTGGTTCAATGTGTTAAAGAGTACGCCACCGTTAATGGCCTACAATATGGAAAAGCCTGGACTGATTTCGTCAAGTTTTACAACAACGCCTATAACACCAATCTGAATGCGTTAAAAACCCATTTAATGAAGAAAATGGATATGAAGAAAATGACGATTCCAGAATATTTGGAAATAACAGATCATTTGGACGATGCCCTTCGTGTGGCAGAAAAGATGTTGAATCAATTGGATTACTGATTTTCTTAGTTCGTAAAAAAAAGGGAACCCGGCTTCCATAGCGGGTTTTTTTTGATGGGTTTTTCTTCTTGGTAGAAACGTGGAGGGAAGAGAAGATCGCCGGAAAAGACGTATAGATAACGTACTGAAGGTTTTGAAGAAATAAAAGGG
>CAYYNI010000288.1:0-2370 GCA_964472765.1 uncultured Thermotogaceae bacterium
TCGGTTCCATCTCCACCAACTCCGGATATTCTTTGGCGCAAATATCCATGGCGTGAGGGCAACGCGTTCTAAAAAAACACCCAGACGGCCGGTTAATCGGACTGGGAACCTGCCCGCCGATTAAATGCTTTCGGTCCCTTCTGGCACGGGGGTCCGGAATAGGCGCTGCCTCAAGCAAGGCCTTTGAATAAGGGTGCAGCGGATGGTCAAAAATGGAATCGGTGTCTCCCGTTTCCACAAATTTACCCAGATACATGATACCGACCTCGTCAGAAATAAAGCGAACGACCGATAAATCATGGCTGATAAACAAATAGCCGGCATTAAGACGTTCCTGGATCTTTTTCAGCAAAGTGATGATCTGAGCTTGAACGGATACATCCAAAGCCGATGTGGGTTCATCCAGAATGATCAAAGACGGGTCAACCGTAATCGCCCTGGCGATGGCAATTCGCTGCCGCTGGCCCCCTGAAAACTGATGGGGATAGCGGTCTAAGTGATAGGGTTTCATCCCGACGGATAACAGTAATTCCCCAAGGACTTCACGGGCTTCTTTTGAACTTTTAACGATGTTGTGAAACAAAAGAGGTTCGGAAAGGGCTTGGCCTACCGTCATTCGGGGGTTCAATGAAGAAGTGGGGTCCTGAAAAACGATTTGCATTTCCCGCCTGTATTTGATTAACTGCCGTTCTTTTTTCGGAACGATATCCTCACCGTTGACCAATACCTGCCCGCCGGTGGGTTCAAGGAGCTTGATGATGGATCGGCCGGCGGTGGTCTTTCCGCAGCCCGATTCTCCCACTAATCCGAAGGTCTTGTTCTTGTCGATGGAAAAGGAAATGCCGTCAACCGCCATCACCGTTGCCACCGTATGCCGGAATAAAAAACCCGCCTTGATGGGGAAGGACTTTTTTAAATCTCTGACTTCGAGTAATTTTTGATTATCGGCCATTAATCATCAGCTCTCTTTTCATGAACGACATGCACTTTGGTGCCGAATGGGTTGAAACAGCGAACGAAATGGTTTTCACCGATCTGCTCCAAAGGGGGCACCTGCTTCAGGCAGTCCGCCGTTTTTCTGGGGCATCGGGGAAGGAACGGACACAAATCCGGCGCATTGAGCATGGTAGGGGGCTGTCCGGGGATTGGATTCAGGGCATCCTGCCGAATATCCAATCGGGGAATACATTCCAGCAGCAACTTGGTATAGGGATGCTGCGGTTTTTCAAACACGGTGTACACGTCGGCGTACTCCATGGTCTTCCCGCCGTACATGACCATGACTTTATCCGCCATTTCCGCAATCACCGCCAGATCGTGGGTGATAAAGATCAGACCGGAATGGTATTCCTTTTGAAGGTCTTTCATCAATTCCAGGATCTGAGCCTGAACGGTCACATCCAAGGCCGTCGTGGGTTCATCCGCCACCAAGATTTCCGGATTGCATGAAATGCCAATGGCGATGATGACACGCTGCCGCTGTCCGCCGGATAATTCAAAGGGATAGTTTTCAAGCCGTTCTTTGGGATTGGGCAGGCCTACTTTCTCAAGCATTTGAATCGCCACCTGCTCAGCCTGTTTCTCATCTATTTTCTGATGGAACATGATGGTTTCCAGTAATTGTCTTCGGATGGTAAAAATGGGATTGAGTGAGGTCATGGGGTCTTGAAAAATGATGCTGATGTGATTGCCTCTGACCTTTGTGAATTGGTCTCCCTTGAGTTTGGTGAGATCCACATAACCGTTTTCCTGAAGTTTGGGAAATTCTTTGGTCTTAAAGAGAATACTTCCCCCGGCCACATATCCGGGTTTATTGATCAATCCGCAAACGGATTTTACCGTGACGCTTTTTCCCGATCCCGTTTCACCGACAATGCCGATGACTTCATCGTCGTGAACCGAAAAAGAAACGTCATCCACAGCCTTTACCGTTCCCTCAGCCATGGAAAAATAAGTGCGCAAATTTCTGACCTTGAGTATGGGTTCTGTCAACTACATCTCCTCCTGAATAAATCTTTATATTAATTTAAATTATTTCGTCAAGCCGAACATGTTATTTATTGATTTTGGCGCTTTCAGTGAGTTGCTGTATTTTGATTATACCAGATGTATTTGTTTTTAGCGTTGAAACTTCTTTTATTTTATATATCGTTGATGTGAACACGCCTTGGTTTAGGAATTCCGATGACACCTGTCGAATAATATCATTGGGAGGAGTACAGTTGGCAAACAAACCGGGCAAGGCCAAACGCATCATCATCACCTTAATGGTCATCTTTGTTTTCATCTTATTGGCGCTGATCTACGGCTATATCGATTTTGAATTCAAGAAAATCGGTGAAAGCGGCATCACGCCGTTAAGCGACTGGC
>CAYYNI010000289.1:0-2356 GCA_964472765.1 uncultured Thermotogaceae bacterium
GTGTTTGCGATCGAGTTTGTTATCATCAGCCCGTCCAGGGTTACGCTTGAGTCGTTAGTGATATAAAATCCCCTATCAATCAAAGCACCTGTTACGATGGCCTGTATTTCAGGTTTATCTTTTTCGATGAGCAGTTCTTTATGATCGATGTTAATGGGTCCGAGTGTTTCCAGATTCTCGTATATTCTGATGCGATTAAAATCATCAGTCGTAGCACTGGTAATTGCTTCATCCAAATTGTCGCAGACGGCCCGTATTGTGCCTGCTTTGTCAAACAGGATCACTTTTCCCATCACGGGTTTTAAGATTCTTTCGCCTGATAAAGCCGTTTTACCGTCACTCTGATGGACTTTCACCTGCCATTTATAAACTGTGTTATGTTCCAAAGTTTGGACTGTATAGGCGTTGACATTCACTTGAACGCCGTTGCCGTAGGCTTCACCCACTTTTGCCAAATAAAACGTGTACCCGGTGATATGGACCGCTCTTTCGCCCGTATTTTTCAAAGTTCCAACTTTTGCTGCCCATTTAAAGGTACATTCGGTAGCCGTTGTTTCCAGGTTGTTTACCGGACTTTGCAATGTAATTGAGGGGTCGTTATACTCCGCCATCTTGGTGGTGAATGTAAACTCTTGCGAAATGACTTGTTGATTGTCATTTTGCACGGCTGCGACTTTCCATTTGTATAGCGTATCATAATCTAATCCTTCGACTGGGTATGTTTTCTCCGTCACGATTTCCGGATCTGGATAGTCTTCGGTGTTTTTGGCGAAAAAGACTTGATACGCAACAATATTCGGCGATACCCTTTCTTCTGTAGTTATTTTGCTTCCCGGTGTTGCCTCCCAGGTCAATGGAAGGGACAAGTCAGTGTTTACTGTTCCATTTTCTGGTGTTTTTAATTCAATCATGGGTCCGGTACATGGGATTGAATCGAATCTGGCGTTTTTAACGATCTCCGTGTTTGCAGTGTCTGTAAAAGGAATTTCGATTTTGTGCACATCCGGTGTGGTCGTTTCCGTGAATTCGTATTTGTTCCCGCTCTTGGTTTCATTTTCCCACAGACAAGTGTCATCATAAGTTTCGGGAAGTTTTGACCGGTTGAAGTATGCAGTTATTATAGCGGTTTCCTCATCTTTTATGATATTGTAGGTGTGGTTTTCATCAAACGGTCCCATTGTTCCCAGCTGTCTGAATTTCTGCCTTTGGTCCGGTTCGGTTATCCTGATGCTCCCGTCTTCTTGTTTTACTCCGTTGGGATGGATAAAGGAAAGTTTTTCTTCGTGATTCGCCAGATCCTTCAAGGTTTCAAAGGTATCGTTGACACACTTTGATGGTGAACCTTCTTTGACTTCGGTAAAGGTTTCCACTGTATAAACGTTTTGTTCGGAGCTTTCTACATAAGAGGGCATGATGAATACCCCGTTGGCATCGTAAACCAACGCTTGACCGGCGCTTCTCATGGATAGGTAGTTATCCGTTTCGATGGTATAAAGGTTCGTTCCGTTTTCAACTTCAGTTGCCTGTATCACCAGGTTCTCAAGGGTTATCCCCGAATTATCCTTTCTTGTCTCAACCGATTCTTCGGTTACTATCTTGATAATCCCCGATTCTATCTCTTCCTTTTCAATGGTTTCGGGTAAGTTGATTTCCAGGATGGCGGGGTTGTAGATGTTTTCATGGAACAAAAAGTCAGTGCCATTAATCTTGATGGTATATTTTGGGGACTGAGGCAAGGATTGGTCCAGAAACGCTTTTTTGATCGTCAAGTTCCAGAAGCCGAAAACTCTTAAATCAAACACATCATAGGCAATCCCTTCTTCAATGATTTCACCTTCTGTTCCTATGTTGGAAAGCTTGATCTCATTTAAAGGAAGTAATGTTTTCGTACAGGCAGTTAATAATAGGATGATAAGGCTTATAATAACTAAACACTTCTTCATGTTTTTATCCCCCCGAATTAAATGCTCAAAGAAGAAGTAAAACGTAATATTATATCACGCATTTTTCATATATTTAACTGATTATTTTATTCTATTTCAAAGAAACCGTTTTCTCCGAACAAGTTTAAACTCCAAACTTTATACATTTATTGATATGCTTTGGATTTTTCGTTCTTCTGTTGTGATTCTAAAAACCTTGTTTCGTTTTCTTTTTTATGAGTTTTGAGATATTTCCGTTTCCGGATTTTCAATTTTCTCGAGTACTTCACGAGCCCATTCACAGGCTTGTTTCTTTTCTTCGTCCGTGGGATGTCCTTTTTTGAACAGTCCAAACATGGCTCCGTACGACCGGAAGTGATCGGTGTAGATGTTGATGCCTTCTTCGGGCATATAATCGTAACTTTTTTCGATGG
>CAYYNI010000290.1:0-2342 GCA_964472765.1 uncultured Thermotogaceae bacterium
CCACTATACATCAATTCTTGTCAAAATATCTTCAGAACTCTGTGAGTGAATGAAAGGTTCAAGACTTGAGAATAGTGGGCAAACGGCAAATAATGATGTAGCCAAATGGATTTATTAACCGATTTATGTTAGCCCAACTTTCGAGACAACAAGAAAAAATAAGAAAAAAGAGCCAAAAATAAGCTCGAAAAAGGCTTGAAAGACGCATGAAAAGGGAAAGGATAAAAAGGGTTTTCGGAAATAGTGACCTAATCGCTATTTATCTGTGGTTTTTCTATTGCCTTTTTTCTTAAAAACAGGTATACTATCCTTGTGATTATGTTTATTGTTTTCTTTTTTTAAGTGTCACTATCATCCATAGGAGACGAGACCATCCATGTATATCCGTGAAATCAAAACCAAGAATCCAAAAACGAAAAAGGTCTATACCAAATTGGCTTTGGTAGAATCGTATACCACGGAAAAAGGTCCCAGACAACGGACCATTATGGGGTTAGGCTCAGTGGATATCCCCCGGGAATTATGGGCAGAGTTAGCCTATTGTCTGGAGATGAAACTCTCGGGACAACAACGCTGGATGGAACAAGATGAAGAGGTGGAAAAGCTGGCGGATGAATTGTTAGCTAAACAACAGCTCAAGAGTGAAAAGCAAGCCCAGCGTGAAAAACGTGAACAACACGAACAAATCATGTCGGTGGATGTCCAGTCGTTAGCCACCATTCAGACTCGTGCCCTGGGCGCGGAAATCGTAGCGGATAAGGTATGGAAACAGTTGGGTTTTGACAAGATCTTGCATGCAATTGGATTCACAGCGAGACAAAAGGCCTTAGCCAAGATCGCCATCATCGGCAGACTCATTGAACCGGGTAGTGAGCATAATCTCTACCGCTGGTTTCAAAAACGCAGCGCTTTAAACGAATTACTGGATGAGGATATGGCCGGTGTGGGAAAAGATGGTTTTTATGACATTGCCGATGAGTTGTTGGCCTATAAGCAACAGATTGAACAATCCCTGTATCAGAATGAGAACAAGACCTTTTCCACCCGAGAGCGGGTCTTTTTGTATGACTTGACCAATACCTATTTTGAAGGTCAATGTTCAGATAACGCCTTGGCCCAACGAGGCCATTCCAAAGAAAAACGAACCGATTGTCCATTAGTGACACTGGCCCTTGTGGTAGATGTGCAAGGCTTTGCCGTCATGAGCCAGATTTACAAAGGCAATCAATCGGAACCGGTGACCCTTGAAGATATTTTAAATCGGTTGGAAGCGGATATGCTTCCCGTCCTTTCTGGTGTAAAACCGATGATGATCATGGATCGGGGGATTGCAACCCAAGAAAACATGGCCTTACTCGTTGAAAGAGGCTATCCGTATACCGTTATTGAGCGAAGAAGCGAACGACAGGACTTCCTGTCAGATTTTGAAGATTTAAGCACCTTTGAACAGGTCGGTCAAGATGACGAAGCGGTTTATCTCAAGAAGTCCGAGACAGATACGGGAACCCGTGTCTTGTGTTGCAGTTACAAACGCCGGCAAAAGGAGAGAAGTATGGATCAGAAAAAGGAGACCGCCTTTCTTCAGACGCTGGCATCGATTCAACGGCAGGTGAAAAAAGGGCGATTAAAGCGAAAAGAGAAGGTATACGAGCGAATCGGGCGTGCGAAACATAAGTATCCCACCATTTGGAAATATTATGATATCGATGTGGGTTTGGATGATAAGGCAAAAGATGTACGAACGCTTAACTGGCACAAGAAAGAGATCCAACGGGAGCAGCGCCAACAGCTGGCGGGCTGTTATGTGATCCATTCCACCTGTACGCATTTGTCAGCTCAAGCCATCTGGCAACTGTATATGACACTGAACCAAGTGGAATCCGCTTTCAAGGATTTGAAGTCTCAACTGGGACTAAGGCCGGTGTATCATCAGCAGGCACACAGAACCGCTGGCCATCTTTTCATTGGGGTGTTGGCGTATCATCTGTTGATTGCCATTGAGCATCAGCTCAGACAAGCCGGGGATCATCGCAGTTGGGGAACCATTAAAAAGGAACTGTCTACCTATGTGAGAAACACCATTGCTTTTAATGACAAGCATGGGGATTTGTATCATGTCCGAGTGAGTTCTAACCCGGAATCACATCATAAGGAGATTTTTCAGGCCCTTTCGGTGCCTTTGTTTAATAAAAGATGCTTTTTGTTCATCGGGTCTCGATCGTAGTGACCTAAAAAAAATTGAAGTCTCCAGTTTTTCTTGTTTGTAGGGGTTTTACTCGAAAGTTGGGCTAACAAAAAAAGGCCTTTTAAGAAAGGCCTTTTTTTGTTGCGGATTCATTATA